>NZ_JAKGTE010000030.1:0-67348 GCF_022324665.1 Clostridium sp. YIM B02500
TTATTTTGGTTCCCTCTAAAGGTCTCTCATAATTTGTTTTTGAATTTACATTCTTTCGTATCTTATCAACTAATATATTTGAATAAACATCTATGAAATAGATTGTTTCAACTAGCCCTTTAGTAGTACATTTCTTTTCTGCTAAGTTAGAACATTCAATTATGTTTTCAATATCTTCTTTTTCGCATCCACCTTCTTTAGTAAAAAACTTCAATCCATTATAGTAATACGGAAGATGACTTGCTGTTATCATTACAGCCCCATCGCATGAATAATTCTCTAATATAGTTGTCATAAACATTGCAGGAGTCGTACATATTCCACAATCATAAACATTGCAACCAGAATCAACTAAAGCTTCTATTAATGATTTTTTCAATTCTGGTCCAGATAACCTTGAATCCATGCCAACTGCTATTTTTATATTTTTATTACTGAATCCTTTAGTTTTTTTAAGCCACTCTACAAAACCAAATCCCACATTATTCACTAAATTAGGTGTAAGATTTTTAGCTCCTTCATATTCTATAGCTATTCCCCTTATATCAGTTCCACTTTGCAGTTTTTTAAGTTCTTGTAGCATAATAATAACTCCCCTCTAAAACAAAAATTCATGATAAGACACCTACTGCAATAAATTTAATATATTTAATAAACACTAATAAATACTTTTTCACTATTGAATGTTACTTACTTATTTTCAATTTCTTCCACTAAAGCAAGTCTTTCTGAATGACGTCCACCTTGAAATTTTGAATTTATCCAAGTGTCTACAATTGTAAGTGCTAATCCTTCTCCTGTTACTCTTTCACCTAAACATAAAACATTTGTATTATTATGCTCTCTTGTCATTTTAGCTGAGAAGCAATCTCCAACGACGGCTGCTCTTATTCCTTTATGTTTATTAGCTGCAATTGACATTCCAATTCCTGTCCCACAACATAATATTCCCAAATCGCATTCTTTAGATATCACTGCTTTAGAAACCTTAATTGCATATTCAGGATAATTTACACTTTCACTGCTATTAGTTCCAAAATCCTCAACCTCTATATTTTTAGATATAAGATGCTTTTTTATAGCTCCTTTTAAATTAATGCCACCATGATCGCAACCTAATGCAATTTTCATTCGCTTCATCTTCTTTCTATATTTATTAATTGAAACTTATGCTGACTAGTAGTATAATTGATGTTAAATTAACAGGAGAATACTCGCAATATTCTCCTGATATTTTAATTATTCTTAATGAGTTATGGGGTATTGTTGATGCCTATTATTTTTTGATTGAATGAATCAATATTGTCTGATAAGTTTTCTCTAAATAATGATGAACCTATAACAATATCTCTAGCTCCTGACTTAATCACATCTTCTATATTATCTAAATTTATTCCTCCATCTACCTGAATAGTAAATCCATAATTGTTCTCGCTTTTAATATCATTAAGTTTCCTTATCTTCTCCAAACTAAACGGAATGAACGTTTGTCCCCCAAATCCTGGTTCTACAGACATTACTAAAACTCTATCTAGAAGAGAATAAACGTGTTCTAAACAACTTATTGGTGTGGCTGGATTTAAAGCTACTCCCGCTTTTATCCCAAAACTTTTTAGATAATGTATACTTTTATACAAGTGAGTTGCAACTTCTGAATGTATAGTAATACTATTCGCACCTGCTTCCACTAAAGCTTCAACAAATTCATCTGGATTTGTGACCATTAAATGAACATCAAACTCAGCATCGGTTAACTTTCTTAAAGAAGCCACTTGATCTAATCCTATGGATATATTAGGAACATAATGCCCATCCATAATGTCAATATGGATGACTTGAATATTTTTTTCGTTGAATACTTTAAAATCATCTGAATAATTACATACATTTGCTGATAATAGTGATGGCGAAATTATTGTTTCCATCTACAATCCCCCATTCTTACTTCATTTATTACTTTATTTTGACTTATAATAATGACTTAACTGTTTCAACTATATGTGCTGCTGTTAAATTATATTTTTCTAATAAAACTTCAGCATTTCCTGATCTTCCAAATTCGTCATTTATTCCAATTCTTTTAATCTTTACTGGATGTTCTTCAATCAATAACTCTGCGACTGTTGAACCCAATCCACCTATTATGCTATGTTCTTCTACAGTTACAATCTTTCCTATTCTTTTCGCAATATCAACAATTAATTCATTATCAAAAGGTTTTATAGTTGATATATTTACAACTGTTGCGTTTATTCCTTGCTCACTCAACTTTTTAGCTGCTTCTAATGCCTTTGCTACCATCAATCCTGTTGCAACTACAGCTATATCTTCACCGTTTAATAAGACTTCTCCTTTTCCAATTTTGAACTCATAGTCTTCACTGTGTATATCTGGAGTTGCTGATCTTCCTAATCTTATATATACTGGTCCATAGTATTCCTTCGCAGCAAATATTGCTTTTTCTGCCTCAATAGCATCTGCTGGATTCAATACAACCATATTAGGTATACTTCTCATTAAAGAAATATCTTCAATAGCTTGATGACTTCCTCCATCTTCACCAACTGTTATTCCTGCATGAGTTGCTACTATCTTAACATTTAAATTTGGATATGCCACTGAGTTTCTTATTTGCTCAAATGCCCTTCCTGCAGCAAACATAGCAAATGTACTTGCAAATGGTATTTTTCCACATGTAGCAAGGCCTGCTGCAGTTCCAATCATATCCCCTTCAGCTATTCCCATATCGAAATATCTTTCTGGTGCATGTTTTTTAAATTCTATACTTTTAGTTGCCTTTCCTAAATCAGCTTCTAATACTACAACATTTCTGTCTTCTGATAATTTCTTTAGAGCTTTTCCATAAGCTTCTCTTGTTGCTATTCCCATTATCTTACGCCTCCTTCTAATTCAGCTAACGCTTTCATAGTTTGTTCTTCATTTGGCGCTGATCCGTGCCATGCAACGTTATTTTCCATAAATGAAACGCCTTTTCCTTTTACCGTATTACAAACTATCATTGTTGGCTTACCTTTTGTAGCTGCTGCTTCATCTATTGCCTTAACTATTTCTTCAAAACAATGCCCATTTATAGTTAAAACATTCCATCCAAATGATCTAAACTTTTCGTCAACATGACCTATACTCATTACTTCATCATTAGAGCCATCTATTTGCAATCCATTAAGATCAAGAAAAGTAGTTAAATTATCAAGCTTATAGTGAGCTGAACTCATTGCCGCTTCCCATATTTGACCTTCTTGTACTTCCCCATCTCCAAGTATTGCATAAACTCTGTAAGAACTTTCATCTAACTTTCCTGCTAAAGCCATTCCATTTGCTGCTGAGAGCCCTTGTCCTAGTGAACCTGTAGACATATCAACACCTATTATTTTTTTCATGTCTGGATGTCCTTGTAATTTAGATTCGTACTTTCTTAATCCTAAAAGTTCTTCCTTAGAAAAATATCCTCTTTCTGCTAAAGTAGCATATAGCGCTGGTGCTGAATGTCCCTTTGATAATACAAATCTATCTCTATTTGGATTCTTAGGATTTTGAGGATCTATATTCATCTTTTCAAAATATAATACAGTAAGAATATCTGTAATTGATAAGGAACCACCTGGATGCCCCGATTTTGCTGCTGATACACTTTTAATAATGCTTATTCTTATATTGTTCGCTATCTTTTTTAAATTTTCGTTCACAAATAACACTTCCTTCTAAGTAATTAAGATCTTATTACTACTTTTAATTCTGTACCTTCCATAGCTGCCTCTATTCCAGATCTCCAATCCTTAAGATCTACAATTTTTGTTATCAATGCTTCTGGGTCAACTTTTTTTGCTTCCATTAACTCTAGTGATTTTATCCAAGAACTTGGTTTTTGTGATCTAGATCCAACGTATTTAATCTCTCTTTGAATAATAGCTTCTTGGTCTAATGGATTTTTAATATTTGCAAATAATCCTACTTGAACAAATTCACCTTTTTTCTTTATAAGTCTTAGTCCCTGATTTACAGCTGGAACTGCTCCAGAGCAATCAAACGCTCTATTAACACCATATCCATTAGTCTTTTCCATTACTATTTTTTCTAAATCTTCTTGTAATGAATCAACAATCACATCAACACCTAATTTTTTACCAAACTCTAATCTTTCTTTGTCCTTTGTAACTCCACTTAAAATTACTTTAGCACCTTGTGACTTAACTACTTGAGCTAGAAGTAATCCTATTGGTCCTGGTCCTAATATTAAAACTACATCATCTTTATCTATAGTCGTTTTCTCTAAAGCAGCATGTACACAACATGCAAGTGGTTCAGTTAATGAGGCTGCCAAAAAACTAACATTATCAGGTAATACATGTACACTTTCTTCTCGTGATAGCACATATTCTGCAAAACTACCATTTACTTGAGTTCCAATACCCTTTCTTGAAGGACATAAATTATAATCTTTACTCTTACAGTAATCACATGTTCCACAAGTTTCAAATGTAGTCTCACTTGTTACTCTATCTCCTATTTTAATTTCCTTAACTTCTTCCCCTACTTCAACTACTGTTCCCGAAAACTCATGTCCCAAAACTACAGGTGTCTTTATATTTCCATATTCACCTTTAAATGAATGTAAATCTGATCCGCATATTCCACTATACTCTACTTTTATTTTCACAAAGTTTTTAGTAGCTTTTGGCTCCTGCATATCTAATAGTTCCATTTGATCATATCCTGGATTTGTTTTTGTTAATGCTTTCATTATTGCTAACCTCCTGCTTTAAATAAATCTACAATTATTTATTCTATTAAATTTTTTATTACTTCGTTGTTATCCAAATAAAGGTTGAACTAATTGTGATAATTTTAGTACTAACCAGTTAAGCAAATTACCACCTGTATCTATGTTAGATACTAATGCCACACCTTCTGGCATCTTAAATTGAGCTGAAGCCAACATTTGTGTAAATACTGGTGCAAAATCTGTAGCCATATATAATGAAATGGCCATTACTATTGTTCCTGTTATAACTGAGTGCACGATATTTCCTTTTCTTGATCCTACTATAAATGCTACACAGAAAGGAATTGTTGCTAAATCAGCAAATGGTAATACTTTATTTCCTGGCAATATTACAGCTAAAAAGATTGTAATTGGTACTAAAATTAGTGCTGTTGATATAACTGCTGGATGCCCAACTGCAACTGCAGCATCTAATCCAATATAAAGTTCTCTATCTCCGTATTTCTTTTGTAAAAACTCTCTTGCTGCTTCTGAAACTGGTATTAGACCTTCCATTATTATCTTAACCATTCTTGGCATTAGAAGCATAACTGCTCCCATTGTTATTCCCATATTAAATGTCTTACCAATGTCATATCCTGCTAAAATTCCTAGTACCCAACCTATAACTATTCCCATCATCATAGGTTCACCAAATATACCAAATTTCTTTTGAATAGTGTCAGGATCAGCTTTTATTTTGTTTAATCCCGGAATTTTTTCAACTAAGTAACCCACTAAAAATCCTAAAGGTGCGAAAGATGCTGTTGAGGCTGTAGGTAGTGATACACCTTCTAAGTCATAAAAATTTCCTATCATTGGGGCAGTTTTATCTGCTATAAATAAAGTTACTACTTCTAAGAGAACTGCACAGAAGATTGCGAAAAACCAATTGTTAGTTAATATATACCCTGTTGCTCCAGCTGCTATAAAGTGCCAATAATTCCAAATGTCTATATTCAAAGTCTTTGTTGTTTTAGTTAATATCATTAATATATTAACGCCCATGATTATAGGTATTAAAATTGCTGCTACTGGAGAAGCCCAAGCCCCTGCAGCTGCAGACGGCCATCCTGTATCTAGTACTGTTAATTTTAATCCAAATCTTTCAACCATTTGTTGTGCCGCTGGCCCTAGACTTCCAGTAAGTAAATTAATTACTAAATTTATGCCAACAAACCCAATTCCAATTGTAAAACCAGCTTTTAATGCTTTCTTCAATCCTATACCAAAAACTAATCCTATTATCAGAATAGCAATTGGTAAAATTACAGTTGGTCCAAGACCTAGGACATATTGTATAACTCCCATTAAATTATTCATGACATTTTTCCTCCCTTTATTTTATTTATTTAAATTACCTTCTTAACATCATTAAAAAGGTAATTTATAGCTTTGTTATCTTAAATAGCTTAATATTTTTTCGTCTAACTTATCAGTACCTATTCCACTAATATAAGCTGTAGCCTTTATAGCTGGAATTTTAAATTCTCTTGGCAAAATAGTTGTTGAAATTATTAAATCCGCATGATCTTCTAATGACCCCACTTCTGCAATCTTGCATTGAGTTACAGTTGCATCAATATTATTTTCCTTTACTAATCTTTCCACTCTGTCACAAACCACTGTTGATGTTGCTATTCCAGCCCCACATGCCACTAAAATACGTTTTTTCATAATTAATTCCTCCCTTATACACTTTGTAACTTATTCAAAATATTTTCAATGTCTTCTTGACTAGTTGCTCTTATAATTTGTTTTACTAGATCCTCTCTTTGTATAAGATCCATTAGCTCTCTTAACACTTCTAATTGACTATGAGGTTTGTTCAGTCCTAACATAAATACTAAATTTACTTTTTCCTCCTGTTTCTCATCTTCCATTAGTTTAAATTGTATTGGATTTTCTGGTACAACTATTGCAATAAATTCCTTTTTGACATGAACTGCATCAGTATGAGGTATTGCAACACTATAATTATTTAGTTTTATTCCTGTTGGAAAAATGCTTTCCCTTGATATTAAGCCATCTAAAAAACTTGATTCTACATATCCATATTTAAAGGCTTCATCATGCATCATCTTGAACAATTCATTTCTGTCTTTGCATGGTAAATTTACTTTTATTAATTTTTCATTAATAAACTTAACTAGTTCCATTATTACTTCTCCTTTCACTACACTATTTTTTACTTAACCTTTATGGCTATTTATATCGCAAGACTCATGCCAAACTTTTGGAATATTTTGATTTTATGAAAACAATTTCTTTACCTCTTTTTCAGATTGAGCTATACGCACGTTGTTTACTAAGTTTTTTTCTCTAACCATATAAAACAATTTTTTTATCTCTTCTCTATTGTCTTCTTTAAGTGCCAACATAAAAACTATATCTACCGCTGTTTCGTTATCCCATTGGATTGGTTTATTTAGTTTTGCTATAACTATAGCTGGTCTAATTATATTTTCAGGAAGTCCATGGGGAATAGCTACCTCTTTATTAAACACACTATTTCCCATTGCTTCTCTTTTATATAGATTTAACATAAACTTATTATTTACAAATCCCTTTTCTTCAAGTAACTCTGCCATTTTATCTATGACTTCTTCTTTAAATACACAGTCTAAGTTTAATAAAATAAATTCTTCATATATTAGCTTGTTTAGCCTCTCATAAACTAACATTTCCTTATTATCAAACTGTATCTCCATAAGCTTGATTAATCTATTAATTCCACTTCCATTTAATATACTGTCATAATCTATAAATGGTATGTTTGCAATATTTACTTTTATTGTTCCGCATACTGCCACAATATCGTATTCACTTGACATCTTAGTAATTTCAGCCTCCACATCTTTTTCACGAATAAGCCCCATTGCAAAAATTTCTATACTATGGTTAGCTGTTTTCAGATGGCTTTCAAGGTATTTCTTTATACTTAGCGAGTTTCCTTCCCCAGTCAAACAAACAGTTATTATTGCTTTTTTCTTATTCTTTTTACCTGCTATTTCTGACTTAAACGTACCATTATATTCTTTAACTTCCTTTAGCATTTCAACTATATCTTCCAAGCTTGCTCCCTCTATAGAGGCTTTTCTAACGGCTTCTAATGCCAATAACGTGTCAACTCTAGCTAGACTCATAGTTTTGATTCCAGTCCTCTCTTCCACTATTGTTGAGAACATTCCCAATGACCCCATATCTACAAGTAGTAAACATCCCCGTCCTTCATCTATTTCCTGAACTAACTCAATAGTTCTTTCTATACCGCTTTCTGGAGATTCATCTAAAGCTATTTCTATCCCAACTGTATCTTCCACCCCCAACAATTGATTAACAATGTCTGCAATTCCACAGGCTACATGTCCATGAGTTATTATGATTACTCTAACCTTTGGTTTTACATTAAACACATCTGAACAGAATTTCTTTATATAAATTGCTATATACGTTGTTTCTTCCTTTGGAATTTTTAACTTTGTGGATTTTTCTATCATTATTCTGATTTTCTCTGCAATTTTCATTTCTTGTACCATGGTTGCCTTTTCCATATGAATATTTGATTTTGTTATAACTTTTCCATTCATTACTCTTTCAATTGTAAAATTAATATGGATTGCTAAGGCAATAAAAAAACTATTATTTATAAATTTGTATTTTTCCCTCACTAATTCAAGAATTCCTTCTGTTATGTTTATAACTTCTGGTCTTACTATTGTTTTTAACTCATTAATATTTAAAAGTTTAGTTATCTTTTTATTATCAATAATTTTACCTAACTTATTCTCAACTTTTTCTAAAAGAATTTCATCCATCTCTTCATTTTTTACTCCTTCTAATTCAAGCTTCTTAAATTGTTCCTCTATATAGTGATATATCTCGTTTTCGTTTACATATTTGTATATTTCATCTTTATTTTTTTGTTCATTCTTTATATCTATATATAAGTCATCTATTCCAAGATTTTTAACTTGCTTCTTCTCTTTCTGGCCTTCTGAAAGTGCACTCTTGATTGAAAGACTCAAATCTTCTATATCTATAACAACTTCATCTGTATTCTTAAACATATATTTTACATAACTCTTCGCACATATAACTTGAATATCGCTCTTTAATTGACCTATATTAGCTTTACAGTTATACATCATCAAGCACGTTAATACATCCTTTTTAACCAAGAGATTTCTATTAATTCTTCTGGCCTCTCTTGTTAAAAACATTACTATGACCTCTAATCTTTCAGATAACGGTCTTTCCGTTAATTTAGGTAATTCAATAAGTACAGGTATTCTTCTTCTAAAAGTCAATAGTAGATTAGATTCTGGGTTTTCTGTAGTCGCCGCCAGTATAAGAACGTTTACTTTTCGTTCAACATTAGTTTCACCTAACCTTCTATACTTTCCTTTATCTATAAGATAAAACAATATCTCTTGCCCTTCCGATGGAAGTCTATGAATTTCATCTAAAAATAAAATTCCCCCATTTGCTTTTTCAACTAATCCTTCTTTATCTGAATTAGCCCCAGTATATGCGCCTTTAATTACTCCAAACAACTGGGCTATGAGCAAATTTGGATTTTCTGTATAGTCTGCGCAATTAAATACTATGAAAGGGGCATCTTTAGACTTTACTCCACTTAATACAGAAAACTCATACATACATTCCGCCAACTCACTTTTCCCAACTCCAGAGCCCCCATAAATTAAGGTGTGAAGTCCATTCGGTGGATATAATATAGCCGCTTTTGCTAGGTCTATCTTATTTCTAAGACTCCCTCTATATCCTATAAGTTTTTGAAAGCTTTCCTCATTTTTATTATTATCTTTTTCTTTAATCACTAGAGTTTCATTTGGAAGTGTAGACTCATTTCCCCCTTTGATCTCTTGAATAACGTCTTTAATATTTTTACTTATAATACTACGTGAAATATTATAGCCTCTCTCCATCATTAGTTCTGTTACTTTTCGTTCCGATAAATTTATATTTTTTTTCAATATTTCTCTTAGATCTGCTAATAGCAGTTCTTTTCTTCTATCCCTAGAATCTGGAATATTTAGTTCATTTCTTTTTTGTATTACTTTTAGCCTTGGTATAGATAAGAATTCTGCAAGTTCTTGATCGGTATAAGGATTCTTTTTATCCTCACTATTAATAAGTTCTATTAATCTTTGCATGTAATCCCTCCACGATATACTATAATTATTTTGCACCTTAGTGATTATGATGTGTTTATTTTCATACTTTTTATTCCATAATATCTTATAGTAGCAATATCTATGCCACGGTACAATTTGTGCCAAATAGAAATGTCCTTTTTTCTATTCTCCCCCTTTATAATTCAATTTCCTAAAAATACAAAAAATCGCGCAACCGAAAACATTGTAGACTACGCGATTTTTTATACTGATATGGTACACTATTTTACTTTTCTTGTATATCATTTTTACTTCATTTTTGGATGTAATATATTCTCATTTTTATTAATTCTATAGCATATAAGTTTATTGTATATACTTTTTAAACATTTAGTTGATCATAATACCACTTAAATTACTTTTCTCATATAAAATATTTCTGAGTTAATAACATGTTCTAATTCGTGGCCCCTGCATTTCTATTACTTTCAATAGTTATGCACAGATTCTGCTAAACTATAAATTCATAAAAAAAGAAAGTAGCAGATTTAAAATCTGCTACCCTAATACATATAATTAAATATTAGTCTACTTTAGCCGTATCAATCCAGCTCATCATTCCTCTTAATTCCTTACCAACTTTTTCAATTGGATGCTCTGCTTCCATTCTTCTTCTTGCATTAAATCCTGGTCTATTAGTTTGGTTTTCTAATAACCAATTCTTAGCAAATGTACCATCTTGAATTTCAGTAAGAACTTTCTTCATTTCTTTCTTAGTTTCATCTGTGATGATTCTTCTACCAATTTGGTAATCTCCATATTCAGCAGTATCTGAAATTGAATATCTCATCATGCTTAATCCACCTTGATATAATAAATCAACAATTAATTTCATTTCATGCATACATTCAAAGTAAGCATTTTCTGGAGCATAACCTGCTTCTACTAAAGTTTCAAAGCCAGCTTTGATAAGTTCTGAAACTCCGCCACAAAGAACTGCTTGTTCTCCGAATAAATCTGTTTCTGTTTCATCTTTAAATGTAGTTTCAAGAACTCCTGCTCTTGCTCCTCCAATTCCATTAGCATATGCTAATGCATATTGTTTAGCTTTTCCTGTTGCATCCTGATGTACAGCTATTAAACAAGGTACTCCAGCACCTTCAGTATATGTTCTTCTTACTAAATGCCCTGGACCTTTAGGCGCAACCATAAATACATCAACGTATGAAGGTGGAACCACTTGACCGAAGTGTATATTAAATCCATGAGCAAAAACTAATGCATTTCCTTCTTCTAAGTTTGGAGCAATTTCTTCATTATATATTTTTGCTTGCTTTTCATCTGGTAATAAAATCATGATTAAATCTGCTGCTTTTGCCGCATCTGCAACAGTTGCAACTTGCAATCCTGCTGCTTCTGCTTTAGCCCAAGATTTACTTCCGTTATACAATCCAACAACAACATCTACTCCACTTTCATGAAGATTTAACGCATGTGCATGCCCTTGGCTACCATATCCTATTATAGCAACTTTCTTTCCTCTTAATAAATTTAAATCTGTGTCTTTTTCATAATACATTTTTGGCATTTTAATGACCTCCTAGTTAATATTAATATCTTCTTCACTTATTATTTGGTTAATTGGCGCACCAGGTGCAACCATAGGAAAAACTTTTTTATCACTGTTTATTAGATAATCTATAAGAACTGGACCTTCTGAATCCAGAGCTTTTCTAAGTATATCGTCTATTTCATCTACTTGAGTTATTCTAAATGCTTTAGCTCCAAAAGCTTCAGCAAGCTTAACATAATCTGTAGGTCTATCTAAAGTTGTCTCAGAATATCTTCCTTCGTAGAAGAAGTCTTGCCATTGCCTTACCATTCCTAAACAATTGTTATTCATAATAACTTGAATTAATGGAAGATTGTTTTTAACAGCAGTAACTAATTCATTGCAGTTCATTCCAAAACTTCCATCTCCTGCAATATTAAATACTCTTTTATCAAATCTGCCTATCTGAGCTCCAATTGCTGCTCCAAGACCATATCCCATAGTTCCAAGTCCACCTGATGTTATAAATGTTCTTTCACTTTTAAAATTGAAATATTGAGCAGTCCACATTTGATGTTGCCCAACTTCAGTAGAAATTATAAAACTTCCGTCATTTAATTTATTCAACCTATCAAAGAACAATTCCGGAGTCAAGTCACAGTATGGCACTAATTTATTATTCTCTTTTAAATTATTTATAGTATCCAACCATTCGTCATTTTTCTTTTCATCAATTATTGGTATTAATTGATTCAGTGCCACCTTTAAATCTCCTACTATACATGTATCGACTTTTATATTTTTATTTATTTCTGCTGGATCAACATCTATTTGTAATATCTTTGCATTTTTTATATGATTTTGATTACTTATAACTCTATCACTAAATCTAGCTCCCAGAGTTATTAATAAATCACATTTAGTTGCAGCAATATTTGATGCTTTTGTTCCATGCATTCCTATCATACCAGTATATAATTCATGATCATTTGGAAACTCAGACATACACATAAGCGATGTTGATACAGGACAATTTATCTTTTCCGCAAATTTTATTAATTCAGATGTTGCTCCAGATATACCTATACCTCCGCCTGCATATATAAGAGGTCTCTTGCTTTGATTTATTAACCCAACAGCTTCCTGTAATGATTTTTCTGTAATATGCTCTGATTTTCTAATTACCTCTTTAGGAATTATTTTATTATATTGAGTTTTTTCAGCAGTAATATCTTTTGGAATATCTATTAATACCGGACCCGGTCTACCTTCCTGAGCTATATAAAAGGCTTCCCTTATTACGTCCTGAAGTTCATTAATATCCCTTACAATATAATTATGTTTTGTTATAGGCATTGTAATTCCAGTTATATCAACCTCTTGAAAACTATCCTTTCCAAGTAATGGCTTTGCCACATTTCCCGTAATAGCAACCATTGGAATTGAATCCATATATGCAGTAGCAATACCTGTTACTAAGTTGGTAGCTCCAGGTCCTGAAGTTGCAAGACAAACTCCAACTTTTCCAGTGGCCCTTGCATATCCATCAGCCGCATGTGATGCTCCCTGCTCATGACAAGTAAGAACATGACGAATTTTATCCTTATATTTGTATAACTCATCATATATATTTAATACCGCCCCACCTGGATATCCAAATATAGTCTCTACCCCTTCATCAAGCAATGACCTTATTAATATTTCAGCCCCCGTCAATAACATTTTATTCACTCCTTTGCTTATAAAATGATCTCTGTTTGATAACTAGCAATGTATAAATTGATTTAGATTCTATTTTGTTGCCTCTAATTTCTCGCGAACTAGATTTCCCATTTCAATTGTTCCAACTTTCTTCTTACCTTCAGTCATTATATCTCCAGTTCTATATCCATCTTCAAGAACTGCTAAAACTGCATTTTCAATAGATTTTGCTTCTTCCTCCAATGAAAAACTATACCTAAGCATCATTGCTGCTGAAAGAATAGTTGCTAACGGATTAGCAATTCCTTGTCCTGCGATATCAGGAGCACTTCCATGAATTGGTTCATACATTCCAAGAGTTCCTTCCCCAAGCGATGCTGAAGGTAACATACCTATTGAACCTGTAACCATACTTGCTTCATCTGATAATATATCTCCAAATATATTTGAAGTTACAATTACATCAAATTGATTTGGATCTTTTACTAACTGCATAGCAGTATTATCAACATACAAATGATTTACTTCAACTTCTGGATAATCCTTAGCCATCTCGTTAACTACACTTCTCCAAAGTCTAGAACTTTCTAATATGTTAGCTTTATCTACACTTGTAAGTTTCTTATTTCTTTTCATTGCTGTTTCAAATCCTATTTTAGCAATTCTAGTTATTTCATTTACATTATATCTTTCAGTGTCATAAGCACTCTTTACTCCATCTACTTCTTCCAATCCTCTTTCTCCAAAGTAAATTCCACCTGTTAATTCTCTAACTATGCAGATATCTATCCCATCTTTAACAATGCTATCTTTAAGTGGTGATTCATTTTTTAGTGGAGCATATAGTACTGCTGGTCTTAAATTACAATAAAGATTTAATGCACCCCTTAATCCTAGTAGCGCTTGCTCTGGTCTTATTTTAGCAGTAGGATCATCCCACTTAGGGCCTCCAACAGCTCCGAGTAGAACTGCATCACTTTTTTTACATGCTTCTAAAGTTGCTTCTGGAAGCGGAGTTCCTTCTTTATCAATAGCGCATCCACCTGCTAATACATATTCATATTCAAATCTATGCCCAAATTTATCTCCAATAACTTTTAAAACCTTTATTGTTTCATCTATCACTTCTGGGCCAATTCCATCCCCTGGTATTACAGCTATATTACATTTCATTATGATAATCCCCCTCTTATAATTGCCTATTTCTTATTGCTTTTTAATCAAAATTTAATTATTAATTCTAGTTATTAGTATCCTTCTCTTAAGAAAATATATTAGTTTAATTTGATTCTTCTTTTAATAATCAGTTTTTCTATCTATTTCTTATATATCCAATCAATCCATCATTATCGATGATTTTTTGCATAAATTCAGGGAATGCTTCCCCTTGATACTCTTGGCTCTTAGTTAAATTTTTAATAAGACCTGTTGAGAAATCAACTTCTAATTCATCTCCTGCATCAATATTTTTTACAGCTTCATCACATTCTAAAATTGGTAACCCAATATTGATTGCATTTCTATAAAATATTCTTGCGAAAGTTGATGCAATAACGCAGCTAACCCCTGCTGTTTTAATTGCTAAAGGTGCATGTTCTCTTGAAGAACCACATCCAAAATTCTTATTTGCAACAATTATATCTCCACTCTTTACATTTTTAACGAAATCCACATCTATATCTTCCATACAATGTGCAGCAAGTTCGTTAGCATCCGAAGTGTTTAAATATCTTGCTGGAATTATTACGTCTGTATCTACATTATCACCATATTTGAATACTTTACCTTTTACGCTCATTACTAAATACCTCCTACACTAATTCAGGATCAGTTATTTTTCCGGTTAAAGCAGACGCTGCTGCCACTGCTGGACTTGCTAGATATACTTCTGACTCAACATGCCCCATTCTTCCTACAAAATTTCTATTTGTTGTCGATACACATCTTTCACCTTTAGCTAAGATTCCCATATGTCCACCTAAACATGGTCCACAAGTCGGTGTTGAAAATGCAGTTCCAGCCTCTACCAAGTCAGTAACTATTCCTTCTTTTATTGCTTGTAAATAAATTTTTTGAGTTCCAGGGATAACTATACATCTGATGCCCTTTTTAACTTTCTTTCCTTTTAAGATATCTCTAGCTATTCTTAAATCTGAAATCCTACCATTTGTGCATGATCCAATTACAACCTGATCAATAGCTACATCCCCAGTATTATCAATTGTTCTTGTATTGTCTGGTAAGTGAGGAAATGAAACTGTTGGTCTTAATTCACTTAAATCAATTTCAAATACTTTATCATATTCTGCATCTTCGTCAGCTTCATAAACCTTCCATTCTCTAGAAGCATGATCTTTTAAATATTCTTCTGTTTTATCATCAACTGGGAAAATTCCATTCTTTCCACCAGCCTCTATTGCCATATTTGCCATTGTAAATCTATCATCCATTGAAAGATATTGTAAGCCATCACCTACAAATTCCATTGATTTATATAGAGCACCGTCAACACCAATCATTCCGATTATGTGTAAGATTATATCCTTACCACTTATCCATTTTGCTGGTTTATTCTTAAGTACGAATTTTAAAGCAGATGGAACCTTAAACCAACACTTTCCTGTAGCCATACCAGCTGCCATATCAGTTGATCCTATTCCTGTTGAAAAAGCCCCAAGTGCTCCATAAGTACATGTGTGTGAATCAGCTCCTATAACAACATCTCCAGCAACTACTAGACCTTTTTCAGGAAGTAAGCAATGTTCAATTCCCATTTCTCCTACTTCAAAGAAATTTTCTATCTCCATATTTTGAGCAAATTCTCTAATATATTTAACTTGTTCTGCTGCCTTTATGTCTTTGTTAGGGGTAAAGTGATCTGGTACTATAGCAATTTGGCTTTTGCTAAATACTTTATCTGTTCCAAACTTCTTAAATTCATTTACAGCAACTGGCGTTGTAATATCATTTCCTAATACTAAATCAAGATTTGCTTCAATTAATTGTCCAGCTTTTACAGCTTCCAATCCCGCATGAGCTGCTAAGATTTTTTGAGTCATTGTCATTCCCATGTTTTAATCCCCCTTAAAAATATGCTTTTACTTTTCTTTCAATATCTTTTATTAATTTATATTCTATTGAATCTACTAGAGCTATCCAACTAGCTTGAATTACATCCCGAGATACCCCAACAGTACTCCAACTTTCAATCCCATCTGTTGATTCAATTAATACTCTTACCTTTGCCTCAGTTGCACTTTCTGAATCCAAAACTCTAACTTTATAATCCACTAATCTTGCCTGTTTTAATTCTGGATAAAAAACTTCTAGTGCTTTCCTAATAGCCTTATCTAAAGCATTCACTGGTCCTTCGCCTTCTGCTGCTGTCATCTCATTTTGTCCATCAACTGTAATGTTTATTACTGCTGTTGATGAGAACTCCTCTGATCCATAGGGTTGTTCACCAATGATCTTAAAATGATTCAATTTAAAGAACGGTTTGTACTTTCCAATAATTTTTCTTATAACTAATTCAACTGTTCCTTCTGCTCCTTCAAACTGATACCCATCATATTCTAGTTCTTTCAATCTATCTGTAATCTTTTGAACTGATTTATCATCCTTAGATATATTAGGAAATATCTTTTGTATTTCCTGTAAAATTGTACTTTTGCCACTTACCTCAGATACTAAAAAGCGCCTCTTATTCCCTACCAATTCTGGCTCTATATGTTCATATGACTTTGGTGATTTAGTTACTGCATCTATATGCATTCCGCCTTTATGAGCAAACGCTGAATTTCCTACAAATGGATCTTCATCTGATAAAGTGATATTACAAATTTCAGCAATATACCTAGATGTTTTTGTTAGATTTACTAGCTCGTTATCATTTAAAACTTTATATCCAAGCTTTAGTTTTAATGTAGGTATTATTGTGCTTAAATTAGCATTCCCGCATCTTTCTCCTATTCCAATAAAAGTTCCTTGAATCTGACTCGCTCCTGCCTCCACTGCCATGATCGAATTTGCAACTGCCATCCCCATATCGTCATGACTATGAATTCCAAGCTCAACCTTCACTGTTTCTTTTATGGTTTTAGTTATGCTATATATCTCTTGAGGTAAAGCCCCTCCGTTAGTGTCACATAGTACAACTACTTTTGCCCCTGCTTCTTCTGCTGCCTTTAAAGTTGCCATCGCATACTCTTTGTTGGCTTTATATCCATCATAAAAATGTTCTGCATCAAATATTACTTCTTTCCCCTTAACACACAAATACTCAATTGTGTCTTTTATCATATTTACATTTTCACTTAAAGAAGTTTTTATAATATCTGTTACTTGAAAGTCCCATGACTTCCCAAATACCACAATTGTGTCTGCCCCTGATGACAGTAAGTCTTTTAGATTTTTATCATCTTCTACGTTAATTTTAGGTCTTCGTGTAGATCCAAATGCTACGACCTTTGCGTTCTTAAGTTCCACATCCTTAAGCCTTTTAAAGAATTCCATATCTTTTGGATTTGATCCTGGATTACCAGCTTCAATGTAATCAACTTTCATCTCATCCAAAACTTTTACTATTTTAATTTTATCTTCTAATGAAAATGAAATTCCTTGACCTTGGGCTCCATCTCTTAGAGTAGAATCAAATATTTTCACCTGATTCTGAGCCATATATGATTATCCCCCTTTTCATTTTATTGCCTTATTGCTTTTAGATTATCTTTATTTAATGTACATTAATAAGATTCAATGGAATTTCTTATAGTTTTTTCCCCTCTTTGTAGTGCTGTCACACCTGTTCTAACCAATTCTTCTATTCCATACTCCTCCATCAGGTTTATTAATGCTGATATTTTATTTTCATCCCCGGTTAATTCTATCGTTAAAGTGTCTGTAGACAGGTCAATTATCTTGCTTCTAAAAATATTTACAGTTTCATTTATTGCGGCTCTGTTTTCTGCACTTGCCTTTACCTTAATTAGCACCAATTCCCTATAAACAGAGTCATCAGCTTTAAAGTTTATAACCCTTATAACATCTTCTAATTTATTTAGCTGCTTCTTAACCTGTTCTAATACATTCTCGTCTCCCATAAGTGTAATTGTCATTCTCGAAATTGAAGGATCTTCAGTTCTACCAACAGTTAAACTATCGATATTGTATCCTCTTCTTGAAAACAATCCACTGACTCTACTCAAAACACCAGATGAATTCTTTACTAAGACAGATAATACATGCTTCTCCATTGCCTTCCCCCCTTAAAAATGGTTAAAAAAATCCACCCTTAATGATATAAATCATAAGAAGTGGGATAATATTCCGCCTTACATAATATCACTAGGTTCTAACAAACCCTTGCATATAACGGATGCACACCGGATATCTTTTACTCAAGAAACGTTGTTCCTCTTTCTGGATTCTGCTCAGGAGTGATAATTATAGAGCTAAAGTATCGATTCTCACCAGCCATCGACTCTCTGCAACTTATCTACTAAATAATTTTCTCCATCTCAGCATTTTATAGCTTAAGGACCTATTTGATTTTCCTGTTAGACTAAATTGTACTCTCGGTTTTTATTGTTGTCAACATTTTAATTATATATTTTTCATTATCATTTTTTTATATATTTACAATATATGAAAATTAACTATTTATCATTTTTTTATGCACTTTTTTAACTATATATCAATACACTAAGACTTAATTTAATTATATTAATCTTTATAGTAGCTTAAATTAACAATTTAAATAAGCTCACTTTTATTGTTTTTTTAATTTGGAGTACTACATCCTGCTAACATTTGTTCCATAATCATCCATATATTCAACTTCTTGAATGTTTGCTAAAACTGTATCTAAACTATAATCATATATGTTAAAATTTATTTTTGCTTCACATAACTTTGAAATTATCTCTTCCTTCTCATCTTCAAAAACTAACTCTTTATTAATTTCTTCAATGAATGACGCTGTTTTATATATTTCGCATTTCGCTCCCTCTTCGGCACCTAACTGTGTAAATACGTTGTACCTATATTCATCTCCACCTATTTCAGTAGCATCATTATAACCATCCTTATGAAAAACATCATCAAGACGCAATTCATAATACATATTAATATATGCTTTTACTCCTTCTATATCATTAAATCCCTTGCAATTACCGGTTGGCATCACTACTAGATATTCATTATAAGGTTCTTTGTCCATATAAATGCCTCCTTTATCAACGTATTATTATTTTATGTATTAATCTATTTATCCCCTTATTGTTCATTTGTTATTCATAAAAAATTATATGTAAAAAGACAAACTTTCAAGCAACTTTATAAACTTATAGCAATTTTAAATTAGTTTTATCTATTTTGGGTAAATAAATAAAAAAGGAACTCATTTAATAGAGTTCCTCTTAACAAAATTATATATACTTTATTTAATTAATTATATTTCTTCTCGATTAAGTTTGCTAAATTATGAGCCATTTCATCTATCTCAGCTTGATTTTCTCCTTCAAGCATTACTCTTACTAGCGGTTCAGTTCCAGATGGTCTTATAAGTACTCTTCCAACACCATTTAAAGCTTCTTCTATTTTTCTTATTTCGTTTTGTATTTCATCATCTGTCAAATATAAATCTTTTTTATCGTTTGGTATTGTTGCATTAGCTAAAACTTGTGGTAATTCCTTCATTATTGAACATAATTCAGATAATGCTTTTTCCTTTTTCTTAACTATCCCTGCAATTTGAAGCGCTGTTACTAATCCATCTCCAGTCGAATTATAATCTAAGAATATAACATGACCTGATTGTTCTCCACCTAAGACATATTTGTTTTTAACCATTTCTTCTAAAACATATCTATCTCCAACAGCAGTCTTAACAATGTTTATTTTTTCATTTTTGCATGCAATATCTAATCCAAGATTGCTCATTACAGTTACAACTAATGTATCATCTTTTAACTTACCAAGTTCCTTTAAATATTTTGCACATAACATTAGTATAAAATCACCATTTATTAAATTACCTTTTTCATCAACAGCTAAACATCTATCTGCATCTCCATCAAAGGCAAAACCTAAATCGCATTTCTTTTTAATTACATATTCCATTAATTCTTCTGGATGCGTAGATCCACAATTTTCATTTATGTTTGTTCCGTCTGGATTGTCATTAATTACAAATACATCAGCGCCTAGTTCTCTAAACGCTTTTACTGATGATTTATATGCAGCTCCATTGGCACAATCTAATGCTATCTTTAATCCCTTCAAGCTATAAGGTATAGTGTTTTTAGCAAATTCTATATAATCATCTAATGCTGACACTTCAATTGTCTCTCTGCCCAAATCTGTGCCTGTTGGACTTGGAACTCCTTCAAAATCACTTTCAATGACTCTTTGAATCTCATCTTCCAATTCATCCGAAAGCTTGTATCCTTTATCGTTAAAGAACTTAATCCCATTATATTCTACTGGATTATGTGATGCAGAAATCATAACACCCGCATCTGCTCCATATTTCCTTGTTAAGTATGCAACAGCTGGTGTAGGTACTACTCCAAGCACTATTGCTTCAGCTCCAACTGATAATATTCCTGCTATTAATGCTGATTCTAACATATCTCCTGATATTCTTGTATCTTTTGCCACTAATATTTTAGGCTTATGAGCTCCTTCTGTTAATACATATGCTCCTGCTCTTCCAAGATCATACGCAATTCTTGCTGTTAATTCTGTATTTGCAACTCCTCTAACTCCATCAGTTCCAAACATTCTACCCATAATTTTACCTCACTTTTTCATTCTGTTATAGTCACTCAATTACTATAATATACTTAATCACTTACAATGGATAATATTATTTGCAATTTCTTCAGTGCCTACCTTAAATAGTATAATATTTTTAACACGTATTTACAATCTTCTCTTTCTGTTATAATATTACTATTTTACAATCAATTACACATAAGAATAATATTTTTAGAATCAGCATCTATTTAGTCTATATTTTCATCTTTTAATCTTTCTAAAACTAAATTATATCCATCACTGCCATAATTCAAACATCTATTAACTCTACTAATTGTTGCAGTGCTAGCTCCAGTTATTTCAGCTATTTCTGAATAAGTCTTTTTACATTTAAGCAGCTTTGCTACATGTAATCTTTGTGCTAATGATTTAACTTCATTTATTGTCGCTACATCTTCAAAGAATTTATAACATTCATCTATATTTTTAAGTTCTAAAATTGATTTAAAAAATAAATCTAATTCTTTACTTTTTAGCTTTGACTCTAAAGAACCCACTTTATCACCTCTTGTAATACTTATTTTCTCTTTAATTATAACCATCTAAAGCTTACTTTACAACTTTAATATACGAAAGCATATATTAATATGAATTACATAAAATTCATAAAACAAAGAAGAAGCTTATTATAAAATAAAATTTATAATACACTTCTTCTTTAATTAAATTTATAATATTCTAATTATAGATCTTCAACATTACTTTCTGGATTTATGCCACTTATCGCGTCCAATCCCTTAATATTTAAATCCTTGTATATACTTTTTGTAGGTACTAGCCAAACTTCTCCAGTACCTCTATATACATTGACCATACCTTCTCCACTAACTGCAGTTCCTATAATTGATTTAGATGATTTCTCCACTGAGAATTCAATGTTTCCTGTCCTTAAGATAGCAAAGTTTCCATCTACCTTTAAAGTATCGTTAATTAATATACATTTAAATATTTCACTTTCTGGAACTGGAACCTTAAGAACAACTATTCCGCTACCTTCTATCCTAGTTTGATACAGTCCCTCATTCCCTAGAAAAGCTGACGATACATTTTTTTGCATTGTTGCATCAATTTCTATACCTTCTTCACATGCATAAAACATATTATCTCCCACAACTATTTCATCATCCTCTAGTTCTATTAATGCAAAATGACCAAAAGAAGGCTCTAAAAATATTTCTCCAGTCCCACTATAAGTAGGCCTAAATATACTTTCTCCTATTAATTTACTTGATATTATCTTTTTGCCAAGTCCCAACAACCCACCTGATTTATTTGTTATTTGAATCTTCCCTTTCATATAGCTCAAAGAACCTGGTTCAAGTGTTACCGAACTATCTTCTAGCAATATTCTCACTTGTTTTAATTTTATACCACTCTTTTTCATTATGTTAAGTCCAAAAGCAGTTTGAACATCAGTCGCTCCGTCTAAATTCTCATATTCCAATATTTGAAACTTTGATTCACATTCCATTTCAGATAACATATTTAATTTGTTAGTAAACTTTAGTGAACTTCTCATAAAATTACCCCTACCTTATAATAAGCTGTTTCATGTTTTTAATTGTCCTTTTTCTCTAACTCCTCTAAAAGAGTGAATACTCTCTTATTGAGCACAGGATGCATAAGATATGGTGCTATTTCACTTAATGGTTTTAATACAAATTCTCTCTCATGCATTCTTGGATGTGGAAGAATCACCTTTTCATTTGAAGAAACCACTGAATCATATATAATAATATCCAGATCAATAGTTCTAGGTCCCCATTTTATAGTCCTCTTTCTATCTAGATTTGCTTCGATTCCAAGTAGTACATCCATAAGTTCTTCTGCTTCTAATATAGTTTCTATTTCCACAACACCATTTAAAAAATCTTCCTGTTCTAAGTATCCCCATGGTTTTGTTTTAATAAACGATGACTTTCTTATTATTTCAATATTTTTTTCTGCAGATATTTTATTTATTGCGTCCTCTAAATATTGTTCTTTATTCCCAATATTAGATCCTAAACTTATATATGCTTTGTGCCTTCTTCTTTCAATCATTATTTCTACAGTATCTAAATGTTTTTTTATAGGGGCCCAAGGCTTTTTTAGGAACACCTTAACACCTTCTATTATCTTATATTCATTAAGAATAAAATCAGCTAAATTTAAAGTTGCTGTTTCTATAAGCTCATAGTTCTTTCTTTTAAATTCATCTTCTATTTTTTCACACAATTCACCATAATGAACTGTTTTAGTTAAATCTCCAGTTTTTCCTGCTAATTTTAGATCTATATCTAGCTCAAAAGATAAAATGAACTTTTGACCTAATCTTTTTTCCTCTTCGAAAACTCCATGAAAGCCAAATAACTCTAATTCTCTTATATACATCTTATCCAAAACTCATCCATCCTATCTTCTTACGATTATATCAGTCATCTTTGCTGCTCTTGAATTTTCAAGCACATCATGAACTCTTACAAAATCACAAGCATCTTTCATTATTCCAATAACCGTTGTTGCAACTGTCCCCTCTATTCTTTCCTCTACAGGCAAATTAAGAGCTAATCCTATCATAGACTTTCTGGAAGTGCCAAGCAATATCGGATATCCCAACTCTTTGATTCTTTCTAAGTTATTCATAGCTTCTAAATTTTCTTCATAGGTCTTTCCGAAACCTATACCTGGATCTAGTATTATATTTTCATCTTTTACTCCAGCATCCTTAGCAATATTAATACATTCTTTCAAATCATTTAATATATCTTCCATTAAATTTTTATACTCTGTATTATCTCTATTATGCATTAGACAACAAGGTACATTATATTTTGCCGCAACTTTTGCCATATCGTTATCTTTTTTAAATCCCCATATATCATTAATAAGGTTCGCACCAGCTTCTATTGCTTGCTCTGCAACTTTAGCTTTGTATGTATCTATTGATACTGGTATATCAAAATTTTCTTTTATAGCTTTTATTATAGGTACAACTCTTGAAATTTCTTCTTCTTCACTTACTATCTCATATCCCGGTCTTGTAGATTCCCCTCCTACATCTATTATGTCAGCTCCGTTATCTATCATTTCTTTCACATGTTTTACAGCAACATCAATGTCATTAAATTTTCCTCCATCTGAGAAAGAATCTGGCGTAAAATTTAATATTCCCATAATATATGTTCTTTCCCCTATATTAAATTCCTTACTTCCTATTTTCATTGATTTATAGCTCCTTTTAATAATATATTTTAAAATTTTTCTTTTCATCTCCCCAATTACATTCATCAATAGACTTACAGCTAATGCATAGCCGTGAGAGTTTATCTGCTCTATACATGAGCTGTGCAAAGTTTTCACTCTTTTTATCTCTGTGTCCTAGTATTCCTTGTTTTATAATTTCAATTTCTTCCTCATTATATCTGTAATTATGTAAAATTTCTTTTGAAATCTCCCATGATGATATTTCATGAGGTGTTCCATTTTCATACTGAAGCGACTTTCCTATATCATGGAGAATTGCAGTAGTATATATAATTTCTTTGTTAAATCCTAGACTTTCTTCGAGATTTATTAATTGTGCTATTCGTGCTACATCTAAAAAGTGTTTTAAATTATGCTTGCAAAATTTTCTATCTTTTTCAAACTTTTTATTTCTTTTTAAATAATATATATATTCTGTGTCATTCAAAATACAATTAAATCTATCCATATCATACCCCAATTAAACTTATTCTTTACTAAATATCATTACGATTATTTTATTATATCATTTGGCCACAGTTTAGCGATATATATATGCGAATTTTATGTAAAAAAATACACCTAGAAAATATCTCTAGGTGCATCTTTACGTCTAGTAAACCTTAGCTTGTTCTTCTCCATCAAGTACTCTTATAGCACCTTGAGCTAGAGCAAGTAATTCATCTTCTCCAGGATAAACTGTAACTGGGGCTATCCATTCAACTTTTGCTTTAAGGTCTGGAACAAGTGTTGGTGAGTATGCAATTCCTCCGGTAAAAATAATTTGATCAACTTTACCTTCTAATACAACTGACATTTCTCCGATTGCTTTTGAAATTTGATAAACAAATGCTTTGTATATTGATTCACATTCTTTATCTCCTTCTTCCATCTTATCAATAACACCTTTTACATCATTTGTGTTTAGATAACCAACAAATCCACCTTTTCCTACAGCCTTGCCATATACTTCTGCTTCACTATATTTTCCACTAAAACACATTTTAACTAAATCACCAATTGGAACTGATCCAGCTCTTTCTGGTGAGAATGGGCCATCTCCATCTAATGCATTATTTACATCGACAACTTTCCCATGATTGTGAGCACCAACTGAAACGCCTCCACCCATATGTACAACTACAAGATTTAGGTTTTCATATCCTTGTCCACTTTCTTTTCCATATCTTTTAGCTACCGCTTTTTGATTTAAAGCATGGAATTTACTTTTTCTTGGTAGTTCTGGTACTCCAGATAGTCTTGCTACATCTGCTAACTCATCTGTAACAACTGGATCTACTATAAATGATGGAATATTTAATTCATCTCCAATTGACTTGGCAATTATTCCGCCAAGGTTAGAAGCATGAGGTCCTTGAACTCCAACTTTTAAATCTTCAACCATTGCATCATTTACTGCATATGTTCCACCTTCAACTGGTCTAAGCATTCCACCTCTACCAACAATAGCACTTAGAGTCTTTATATCAGAATTCTTTTCTTTAAGAACATTTAATATAACTTCTTTTCTAAATTCAAATTGATCATATATTGTATCATATCTCTTTATTTCTTCATTTGTGTGTCTCAAAGTTTCTTCAAATAGTTCCTTTTCTCCTTCGTAAACACCAATCTTTGTTGATGTTGAACCTGGATTGATTATTAATAGCTTATATGACATTCTGAATCCCCCTTAAATTTAATGCATTCTATACAGTCATAATGCATAATTTTCAGAAGAAATTATTATAGAATCTAATAGTGCATTGCAAATTCCATATAAATCTCTCCATTAATTATGCATTAATTATTATGGATTGATTTATTACTTATTTCTTGCTGCAACTAATGCTGCAAGAGCAATTGAATTAACTTTAGTTTCGAATGAATCTGCTCTTGAAGTTAAAATTACTGGTGCTGATGTACCTACTAAAAGTCCACCATTTCTTGATTTAGAGAAATATGTTAATGTTTTATACATTACATTTGCTGCTTCTATATTTGGTAATAATAATATATCAGCTTTACCTGCTACTGATCCTGTAACACCTTTATGATGAGCTGCTTCTTCTGATATTGCATTATCTAAGGCAAAAGGTCCATCAATTACGCATCCTTTAATTTGCCCCCTGTCACTCATTTTAGCTAACAATGCTGCATCAACTGTTGATTGCATACTTGTATTTACAACTTCAACTGGGCATATAGGTGCTACTCTTGGAACATCTATTCCACATGCATGAGCAACTACAACTGCATTATTTATCATTCCAACTTTATCCTTAAATTCTGGATATGTATTAAATGCTGCATCAGTTAAAAATAATAGTCTATCCCAACCTTCCACATCAAACACAGCTACATGGGACATTAATTTTCCTGTTCTAAGACCAACCTCTTTGTTTAATACGCTTCTTAGGAATGTTGCAGTATCAACTAGACCTTTCATTAACATATCTGCATGACCACTAGAAACTAATTTTACTGCTTCTAATGTTGCTTTCTTTGGATCTTTAATATCCATTATTTCATAATCAGATAAGTCCAAGTTTATTTTCTTTGCGATTTCATGGATTTGTTGTTTATCACCAACCAATATTGCTTGTGCGATGTTATTTTCTGTAGCTTCTTTTATAGCCTCTAATACTGGTTCATCTTGTGCTACGGCTACAGCCACTTTTTTTGTTGGAACTTCCTTTAATCTTGATAATAACTCATCAAAGTTTTTACTCATTTTTTGCACCTCTACTTTAATAATTTTTAACTTTTATATATAATTAATTTAATTGTTTGTTAAATTTATATCAATCAATGCTATGAATATTTCTTTATACCTTATTGTAACAAAAAAATATTGGAAATGTTGAATTTTCAGAATATTATTTTTATTATATTATTAATTTTATATATTCATTTTTATAAGATTTCACAACATGAACGTAATATAATATATCTTCCTCATCTTCTGAAAAGATTATACTAATTCCATTCATGTTACTTATAATCTTATTTTGGTAAATCGAATTTTTCAATTATATGTTCGGCAACCTTTATCCCGTCAACAGCCGCTGATATTATACCACCTGCAAATCCTGCTCCTTCTCCAGTTGGATAAAGTCCGCATACATTTATACTTTCAAGTGAAGCATTTCTATTCAATCTAACTGGTGCTGATGTTCTTGTCTCTATTCCAGTTAAAATTGCATCTTCTCTTGCATACCCTTTTATCTTTTTATCAAAATTTATAATTCCTTCTTTAAGAGCCTCTACAACATAATCAGGTAGACATTCTTTTAATTCCCTGAATTCATACCCTGCAGTATAACTCGGGATGACCTCACCCAACTTAGTTGACACTCTATCTTTCATGAAGTCTCCTACTAATTGAACAGGTGCTTTATAATTTCCACCACCTAGCTTAAATGCTAAACTTTCATAATGCCTTTGAAATTCCATTCCTCTAAGGGGTGAACTTCCTTTAAAATCTTCTGGAGAGACAGTCACCACTAGTGCTGAATTCGCATTATCTAAATCCCTTGCGTGATAACTCATACCATTAGACACAAGTCTTCCTTCTTCTGATGCTGCCGCAACCACTACTCCACCAGGGCACATGCAAAATGAATATACACCTCTTTTTAGCTTTTCACTTTGATATGTAAGTCTATAATCTGCCGCATGTAATTTAGGATGATTATGATTGTTGCCATATTGGTTAACATTTATTAATTCTTGTGGATGTTCAATCCTTACCCCTATTGCAAATGCCTTTGCATCCATTGATACATTTTCTCTATATAACATTTCATATGTATCTCTTGAACTATGTCCGATAGCTAGCACTAAAGCCTCACATGTAATATTCTTTCCATTGACAACTATGCTCTCTAACTTTCCATCTTTATATGTTATTTTCTCTAACTTAGAATTAAAGTTAACCTCTCCTCCAAGTCTCTTTATTTCTTCTCTGATATTCTTAACCACACCTTTTAAAAGATCTGTTCCAACATGAGCTTTGCTCTCATATTTAATTTCTGCTGGCGCCCCCGCCTTTATTAGTTCATCAAGAACAAATGAACACCTGTGATCTTTAATTCTTGTAGTTAATTTTCCATCAGAAAATGCACCTGCTCCTCCTTCTCCAAATTGAACATTTGATTCTAAATTAAGACGTCCATCCTTCCAAAACTTTTCCACAGTTTCAGTTCTTTTATCTACATCTTCCCCACGTTCATACACAATTGGTTTATATCCATACCTTGCTAATGTTAATGCTGCAAAAATTCCTGCTGGCCCAAATCCTACAACTACTGGTCTTGCTTTAATTTCTTCGGTACCACTTTTTATTGACTCAATTTCTCTAATTTCTTCAAAACTTATATCCTTATCATGTATTCTTGATAGTAACATTTTCTCCTTTTTACAAAATACATTAACGCTAAAGCTTACTTTTATATCATTCTTTTTTCTTGCATCTATACTTCTCTTGATTATATCTAATCTGCTAATATCTTCTTTTGACATATTAAGCTTTTTACATATTTTTTTCTCTAAAACATTTAAATCATCGTCTAAACTCAGATTTATATTATTTATTCTTATAGCCACAGACTTATCACCATATCCTTTCAACAAACAATCTATAATTATATATCTATTCAATCAAACTTCATATTTTATTTATTATTTCCCATCCTACCTTACTGCAAACTAATTCAAAGAAATTATATCATAAAAAATCACAGTATTAACAAATTAATTAATACTGTGATTTTATTATTATCCTTTTTTCTTTATTGTTACACTAACAGTTCCAACATCTGATACTGTTACATTATTAGCATTAACAAGTGTTGCCTGAGGTGTGTAATCAAAAGTACCTTCTTCTTTTACATTAGCTAAATCTAGTATTACACTTATATTTTGTGAACTTATCTTATCTAATGCTTCTTGTGTACCTGATAATTTTACATTGGATACTAAACTTTGATTTGTAACCAAAAATATATCACTTAAATTCTTGTACTGAACATTACATTCTATATTTTTAGTTGTATTCTCTTCCTTCTTTAATTTAAATTTAGCCTTAATTGATGCTTCTCCATCACTTATCGAAATACCTTCTGGCAAGTTAAGTTTGACATCGACTTCACTATCAGGCTGCAATGACGACATGTCCACGGCCTCTGTATCTATTGACTCCAACTTATTTAAAACCTGACTATCGCCTAATACAGTTACATTATTTTTACTTAATTCATACCCATCTAAAACAAATCCTTGAGGTACATTTCCCGTAGTCTTTACATTAACTGGCACTGTCTTCCCATTCGTAACCGTAATTGATAGCTTTGCAGTTTTTATATTAGATTCAATATTGCTAACTGCATTTCCAAATGAGTCTATAAATTGTATATTATAATCACCTTGCTTATTTTTATCTACATCTTTTTCTTCGCCAGTCAGAATAGCTTCAGTAACCTTATCTACGGAACTTTTCCCCCCTGTTATTGTTACGGTCTTAGGATTTATATTTTGCTCTTTTTCATAAATATTCTCTTTATAAGTTACTTTTACTTTTGAGCTTATCGTAAGTTCCTTTTGAGTCAATTCCTCTAGGTTAACTTTTATACCTAACATCCCATTATTCTTTATAGTTATATTTTCAGGATAACTCGTTATTTGGACTGGTATTGTATTTTCCCCTACTTTAAGTGCATAAGCCGACATATCAGCTACAATCTTAAAATCTTCTTTCTTCACCTTTAATATTTCACTTGATGGCCCCTCTAATTTTAAATCCACCGTAAATGGCTGTTTATTTACAATTGCGAATTTTGAATCTACTAAGGAATCCTCATTAGTTAATTCTACTGGTATTCCTTTTAATTCATAAGTCCTAAGTGGGTTCTCAACATTCGAGATATATAGCCACAGAACCACTGATAACAGTAAACAAATAATTTTAACAATTAACGTTCCGTTTTCACTTTTATCCATGACCTCACCTTCTCTCCCGCCGTTTTAACTCTTTTCTGGTTTCTATTTTCTACTACCTTCGTTAGTATAAGCTTTAATCTATCTTTATCATAACCTCTTGTAATTTTTCCATTGATCGCTAGCGATACTACACCAGTTTCTTCAGATACGATTATAACTAGCGCATCTGATACTTCTGATAAACCTATCGCTGCCCTATGCCTTGTTCCTAATTTCTTATTTATAGAATTATTACTAGTAAGCGGTAAAACGCATCCAGATGCCAAAATTCTATTATTTCTTATTATTGTTGCTCCATCATGTAGAGGAGTATTAACAACAAATATATTTTCCAAAAGATTCGAGGTGATTTTGGCATCTAATACTGTTCCTGCACCAATTAATTCATTTAAACCTGTACTTTGCTCCATTACAATTAGAGCTCCTGTTTTGCTTTCCGCTAAGTTTTGTACAGCAATTGTAATTTCATTAATCATAGTATTAAAATCTTCTCTATTATTAAGATAATGATCATCGAAAGCACTTCTTCCCAAATGTTCTAAAGCCCTTCTAATCTCCGGTTGAAAAATTATAACTACAGATAATACCCCGATGGTTAATGTCTTATTTAATATAAAATATAACATATCTAACTTTAATAAATAACTGATTGGAATAAGTGCTATAATTAATACTATTCCCTTTAATAATTGTTCTGCCCTTGTTTCCTTTATTAACATATATCCTTTATAAAATATATAGGACACTACTAGTATATCTAATATGGACCATATCGATATATTAGAAAAGCTTTTTATTAACATTGTTAAAAGTTCTTGCAAATTTCTTCTCACCTCTTTTTCTCTCACAATAAAATTATACAACAAATACTATGATATTAGATATAAAGAGAATTATTATTTTCTTACTTTTTAATTATTTTTATAGTAATTTTTTATTACTATTAATTAATTATAGTTTATATCGTTATAAAATCCTATAAATGATTATACGAATAAATAGTGTATATAATTACTTTCTTTGGCAATAATATTATTTGTTGCATTATACCGAAGGAGGTTTTTTATGAAAAAGACATATAGTATTTTTGTAACTGCGTTAATACTATATCTTTCCGTTATTAATATGAATCCAGCATTCGCATCTAATTTAGCTGGATCTCATGGTGAAATTAAGACTACTTATGAAAATCCAAAAATGAAAGTAAACTACTTAAGTGCTAATATAAACAATTCTCAGTCTGATGAGAAAAACAACGAAGTTTTAGAAGTTTTCAAACATGATACTCAACAATTATATATAACGGGTGAAGATATAGATCTAATGGCAAAACTTGTATCTGCTGAAAGTGGTGGTGAACCATATGCTGGAAAGGTTGCTGTAGCTTCTGTAGTATTAAATCGTACTATTGATCCTCATTTTCCAAATACTATTAGAGAAGTTATATTCCAAAAAAATGCCTTTTCATGCGTTAAGAATGGTAAAATAACTGCTAATCCAGATCAAGATTGCTATAATGCAGTATACGATGCGATTAGGGGCGCTGATCCAACAAATGATGCCTTATTTTTCTATAATCCGGCTACCGCAACATGTCATTGGATGAAAGAAACACAAAAAGTAAACGAAAAAATTATAGGGCATCACACTTTTTTCAAAGTAAAAGTGTAGCCTCTATATATTGATTTAAAAATAATGGGTTATATCAAATAAAAATGATATAACCCATCTCTTATTGCAATTACTTTTCAAAAAATCCTTTTACAATCACTTCTCCATTCTCCATCATTTTCTTTCCATTTGCAAAAACCATTTCTATATCTAAAGATTTTTCGTCCACTATCAATAAATCCGCATCTTTTCCTGACTCAATTGCGCCCTTATTAGCTAATTTCATGATTGCTGCAACGTTCGATGTTACTACTTTAATAGCGTCTTCAATTGGCACATTTTGTTCAGTAATTGCATATTTAATTTCCCTATATAATGTTGAAACTGAGCAAATTTCATATCCTTCTAACTTTCCGTCCTTATCAAATTTCTCCATGCTTCCATTTCCATCTGAAGTGAAAGTTATATGATCTATAGGTAATTTTTCATCTAAGTATTTTTTTAATCCTTCACCAGCTCTAAGTTCACCTTCTCCTAAATTCTCTAGGTCACAGCTAGTTGTTAAATCAATGAAACCACCTCTTTTAACATACTCTAAACCTTCCTTAAATAGCTTACCGTTTCTATTGATATGAGTCGGCAATAACTGAGTCTCAGGAATTTCTGTCTTATCTAGCAATTCAAATAAATAATTTAATTTCCTGTTTCCTTCACCTAAATGTATATTAACAATTCCACATTTATTTGATAGAAGACCTCCAACTCTACTTTCTGCTACTGCATTTGCAAATACTTCAAAGGTTTGCTGAGAACTTCTATGATCTGAAATAGCTATTTCCCCTATTCCGATTATTTCTTCAATCAACATTAAATCGCTCTTAATTGAGTCTGTTACAGTCTTAACAGGCAGCTCATATGAACCAGTAAAACAGTATGCAGACATGCCATCTTGTTTTAGTGCTTTCACCTTTGCTATCAATGATTTCATGCTTCTGCATGTTCCATCTGTTCCTATACATCCTACAACCGTGGTTATTCCTGCCTTAACCAAGCTAGATAATGACATTTCAGGAGTTCTTGTGTTATATCCACCTTCGCCTCCAGCACCTATAATGTGAACATGACCGTCTATAAACCCTGGAAAAAGTAATTTATTTCTTCCATCAATAACCTCAACATCTATCGGAGCAATTTTAATATTAAGATTTTCATATATCCCTTCTATTTTGCCCCCGACTATCACAACATCTTTTATTCCAAGGTGTTTAGGTGCATACACGTTACATCCTTTAATTATTGAAATCATATTCTCACCTATCCTTTATTTTAAATAAATACTCTAAATCATCACATCTAATAATAAAATGCCGATTATGTGATTATCTTTTCCTAATAGATATATTAATATGACAGTAATTTGCTTTTAAATTAAGAAGAATAAGTAATTTTAAATTTGAAACTTATTTCTTATTCCTTAATTATATTTTTCATATTATTATTAGCATACATTGAATCTGGATAATTATTTATTAGTATACTTGCATACTGCTTACTCTTATCCTTATTTATAGAACTGTTTAATAATGCCAGATCATAGAGTGCTTCTTCTACATATACACCATTAGGATACTGACTATAATATTCCTCATATTGCTTTACAGCTGCAGAGTTGTCAGATAGCTTTGAAGAGCTGCTGGCTCTATAAAATAATATATGTTCTTTTAAACTATTCCCTTCGCAGTATGCATACGCTTTATCTAAAAAAACTTTAGCATCTGAATATTTATTTTCATTAAAACTCTTTAATCCATTTTCATAAAATCTTGAAACTCCTTGATCTTTTATTAAATCAATAGCTTGCTTATATACTCCTTGATCATCACTACTTATAGATTCCTGTTTAATATCCTTTATTTGTTCATATATACCATCTAAATCATTATTATTTATTAATGCTATCATCTTATCCTTATTAAATTTAATATTATCATGTTCCTCTTTTACTTCTTCCTTTAATGTCTCTGGAGTGGATTCTTTATTATCCTTTTCCTCATATGTATCAGCTTCTTTATTAATATCGCTTTTATCTTTCGTTGTTTCTTCAACAGTATTATTTAAACTCTTATATTTTGATACAGCTGTATATCCACCCACTACAATAGCGGCCACTATAACCATAATTATTATTCCAAATAACCCCTTTGAGGAGTTTCTTTCCTCTATAAATGTTCCACTGCCTTTCAATTCTTTCTCGATTTTTTTTGCTGTAATTGCATTCTTATCGATATTTAGTACTTTCTCTGCATATTCTCTTGCTCTGTAGAAATCACCTTTCCTTTGATAGCACATAGCAATTCCAGTATTCACCTTAATAGCATTAAAATCACTCTCCGCACATCTCATAAATATATTTAATGCTTTATCAACCTTTAACTGCTTTAATGCTTGTTCTCCCTGCCTATATAACTCTAATCTCTTTCTATCTAAAATAGAATCATTTATGTAACTTTTTGCAATATCATCATTATTTAAATCACTATTCATCTTCCATACTGTAACTGCTTCTTCTAAATTACCCTTTTGATATAATAAGAGCCCTTTAAAGTTCAATACATTTGGGTTATCCAAACCTTCTAGTAATATATCTTCACATATTTCTAAAGCTTTATCTATTTGTCCCATCTCATAGTAACTCATAGCTTTATCATGAGCCCTTTTAACCTTTTTATTCATAAAATTCCCCTTTGTAATTTTTAATGCAATATGTTTTACCGATTCATAATATATATTATATCGCACTCAATTATAATAATTAAATATAAAAATTAAAGCTACCTCAATTAATTTTGAGATAGCCTTAATTATATAAACGATATATTATTCTTGTTCTAACATTATCTTTTTAGCATTTAAGATTGATGTAGCACTCATTGAGAATTCATCTAATCCATATTCAACTAATGTTGGGATAGCTGCTTCATCTCCAGCCATTTCTCCACACATTCCAACCCATTTACCATGTTTATGAGCTCCATCAATAGTCATCTTTATTAATCTTAATACTGCTGGATGCATTGGATTATAAAGATATGAAACTTTTTCGCTCATTCTATCAGCTGCTAATGTGTATTGAATTAAGTCATTAGTTCCTATTGAGAAGAAATCAACATGTTTAGCTAATTCATCTGCATAAACTGCTGCTGCTGGAATTTCAACCATTATACCCCATTGGATCTTTTCTGAGTATTCTTTTCCTTCAGCTTTTAATTCTGCCTTACATTCTTCAACAACTTCTCTTGCTTGCTCAAATTCTTCTAATCCAGAAATCATTGGGAACATAACTGCAAGATTTCCATATATAGAAGCTCTAAGCAATGCTCTTAACTGAACTTTAAATATATCTTTTCTATCTAAACAAAGTCTTATTGCTCTATATCCTAAGAATGGATTCATTTCTTCTGGTAATGGTAAATATGGAAGCGTTTTATCTCCTCCGATATCTAAAGTTCTTATAACAACTTGCTTACCTTCCATTTTTTCAAGAACAAATTTATATGATTCATATTGTTCGTCTTCTGTTGGAGCACTATCTCTATCCATGTATAAAAACTCTGTTCTGAATAATCCAACACCGTCTCCACCATTTGCTAAAACACCTAGTACATCTTCTGGTTTACCAATGTTTCCGCAAACTTCTATTCTTCTACCTGATTTAGTAGTTGTTTTAACATCTATTAATTTCTTTAATTCTTCTTGTTCTGCTTGGAATCTTGCTTTTTTCTCTCTATATTCTGCTAAAACTTCTTCTGATGGATTTATAATAACATCTCCTGTTATTCCATCAACTATAACTGCATCTCCTGTTTTAACAGCTGTAGTTATATCACCTAATCCAAGTACTGCTGGAATTTCTAAAGTTCTAGCCATTATAGCTGCATGTGAAGTTCTTCCACCTATATTAGTTATAAATCCAACAACCTTAGTTCTATCTAATCCTGCTGTATCAGATGGAGTTAAATCATGAGCTACAACTACTGTATTTTCTTCAGTAATTGCAAAAGAATCTCCGCCCTTACCTGCAAAATTTGATAATATTCTCTTAGATACATCTTTAATATCAGCAGCTCTTTCTCTCATATATTCATTATCCATAGATTCAAATATAGCAACAAAAGTATTTGCAACACTCTCAATAGCCTTTAATCCATTTATACTATTATTTTCAATTTCCATCATCATTGCTCCAGTAAATTCTGGGTCATCTAATAATGTAATGTGTGCTTCAAATACAGCTGCCTTCTCTGCACCCATTTCTTTTTCTGCCTTATCTTTAATAGCTTCTAATTGTACTTTAGAATCATCTAATGCTTTTTGCATTTTTGCTTTTTCTGCATCTATATCTGCAATTTTACTGTCATTTATAATGATTTCCTCATGCTCTTGTAAAAATACTTTTCCTATTGCATATCCTTTAGAAGCAGCAATACCTTTTTTCATAATATGGAACTCCTCCTTGATTGTAAATTTCATTTATTAAGTAAGTATTTCTTACATTAATTCGTGTATTTGCAAGTTTTATTTTAAGTATAAACCTTTTCTATTATAACATAATTCACAAAAAAATTAACTTAAATTTAATCGTTTTTTATGATTTTTACTAAAAAAAGTATCTCTCCATTTATCTATTACCATCTATTCCCTATTATTTTTATATTTTATAAATCTATTTATAAATCATCAATCAAAGTTGTCACTTTTGCATACGCAGTAGATCTTGCTTCGAAGAAATCAGTTTTAACAGAATTTGCATTTGATAGAGTATCTACCCATGAAGCTGGGTTCTTATCTTGCTCTTTGAATAATGGAGATAAATTTATTTCTCTCAATCTTTTATTTCCTAAATATTTTATATAATCTTCAATTAATTGCTTATTTATTCCTTGTATCTTATCTCCTATAACATAATGCCCCCATAAAATTTCTTGTTCTACACCAATCTTCATCATATTTCTTAATTCATTTTTTACTTCTTCAGTAAATAGCTCCGGATTTTCATTTTGTAGCTCTTTTATAATATTTCTAAAAAGCCACAGATGAGTATTTTCATCCCTATTTATATACCTAATTTCTTGTGCTGATCCTGGCATCTTACCATTTCTCTCCAGGTTATAGAAGAACATAAATCCAGAATAAAAATATATACCTTCTAATATGTAATTAGCCATAAGTGTTCTTAATAAATTGTATTCCGTTGGATTCTCTATAAATTCATTGTATAAGTCTCCTATGAATTTATTTCTTTTCAAGAGTATATCATCATCTTTCCATTGATATAATATTTCATTCCTTTTTTCAGGAGAACATATGCTATCAAGCATGTAGCTATAGCTTTGCGAATGTACTGCTTCTTGAAAACTTTGAATTGTTAAACACAGATTTATCTCACTTGCTGTAATATAATTATTTATATTACTTAAGTTTGCTGTTTGTATAGAATCTAGAAATATTAAGAATGACAATATCTTATCATATGCAATTCTTTCTTCTTCTAATAGGTTTTGATAATCCTTTAAATCTTGTGAAAGATTTACTTCCTCCGGTATCCAGAAATTATTCATTCCTTGCCTATACCAGTCTGAAACCCAGCTATATTTCATATTATTAAAATCATTTAAATTTGTAGTATTACCGTTTATAATTCTCTTTTTACTGATTTCTCTATCTCCCAACTCATTAAAAAGAGGTTTTTTATTTATAGTCATATCTGCACTCCTATTCTCTAAGCATTATATAGCTAACATGTGTTAGTTATATAGCAATTAATTCTAAAAATTTTATATCTAAATATATCATAATTATTCATATATTTTATTTTTCATAAGTTCAAATAACCAAGTAGTATCAAAGAACTAAATTAATTTGAGTTCTCGTTTATCAATCTCACTATGTATAACCCCTAATACTAAGTATTGATACATAGATTATAAAGTACACTTACGCTGAACAAGTTTCACATTCTGTCACTTCTAATGATTTTGATCTGACATAATATATAGATTTAACACCACATTTACATGCCTCTATATATAAGTTCATTATTTGCCTCATTGTATAGCTACTCGTTATATAAAGATTAAAGGATTGACCTTGATCTATATGCCTTTGACGTATTCCATTCATTTTAACACACCACATTTGTTCTATATTATAAGCCGAATTATAATACCAATAATTATCTTCTGAAAGATTTGGTGCAGTCTTAGGAATTATACTTCCCTTTTTTTCTTCTAAATAGAATCTTGCCATAATAGGATCAATTCCTTCTGTTGTTCCTGCAATTGTTGCCGTCGAGCCATTTGGTGCTACTGCAATTAAATATCCATTTCTAGTTCCAAATTCATGAACTAGCTCCTTTAGTTCATTCCATTTAGCGCTATTGTAGTTTCTTAATCTGAAATACTCTCCAGTATCCCAATCAGATCCCTTAAACAATTCATAGAATCCCTTTTCTTTTGATATGTTCATACTGGCTTTTATAGCATAGTAGTTTATCTTCTCATAAATTTTATCCACAAAACTTTTATGTTCTTCTTCCGTCCAATGTATCTTATTGTTAACAAGCATATGATGATATCCACTAGTTCCAAGACCTATTGCCCTATACTTTTTGTTCGTAATCTCAGCAAAAGGAACTGAATAATAGTTTAAGTCAATTACATTATCCATTGCTCTAATCTGAGTTTCAACAACATATTCTACTTCTTCATCATTACATACATCTATATTTCCAAGTACTACTGATGAAAGATTACATACAACAAAATCTCCTGGTATTATTTTTTCAACCACAGCATATTCATCTTTATCACTAAGAATTTGACTTTTTTGTATCTTCATCGGACTCATATTCTGCATAATTTCAGTACATAAATTTGATGAATATATCATTCCGTTATGCTTATTAGGATTCATTTTATTTGTCATATCTCTATAAAATGCGAATGGTGCTCCTGTTTCAACTGCACTCTTTATGATTAATCTCACTAAATCTTTTACTGACATTACTCTTTTCTCTATTCGCTCATCGCTTACACATTCATAATACTTTTCTTCCCATTGCTCTCCATAAAAGTCTTCTAATGCATATCCTTTAATGTTCTTAATCTCATGTGGACACATCATATACCAATTGGCATCTATATCATTTTCAGCAAGCCTCCAAAATAGATCTGGATAGCATATACCTGGAAATACGTCATGTGCCTTTTTCCTATCATCCCCATTATTAGTCCTTATTTGAAGAAACTCAGGAATATCCTTATGCCATGCATCTAACCATATTGCCACCGAGCCATTTCTCACACCTAACTGATCTACAGCTATTGCTGTATCATTAAATAATTTAACCCACGGTATTACCCCTCCAGATGCTCCTTTAAATCCTCTGATTGGTGAACCTAATGCTCTAATTTTTCCCATATATATACCCATTCCACCACCAAATTTAGATACTTTAGCGAAATTATCAAGGGATTTATAGATTCCCTCTAAACTATCTTCCACTGAATCTATAAAGCATGAACTTAATTGATAAAATGGCTTTCGTGCATTAGACATTGTTGGAGTTGCCATAGTGGCTTTTAACGAACTAAGTACATCATAGAATCTCTTTGCCCAATATACTCTATTTTCCTCTTTCTCTGGAATTGCAAGATGCATAGCTATTCCCATAAACATTTGCTGAGGAAGCTCTATAGGGCTTCTATTATAATCTTGAACTAAATATCTACTTGCTAAAAGATTGATTCCACTATAATTAAATAGAAAATCCCTTTCCGGCTTTATATCCTTCTCCAGTTCTAAAATATCTTCTCTTGAGTAATTCTTTAAAATATATTCTCCATAAAGACCTCTTTCAGTTAGAGATTCAATAAATTCGTAATAATCCTGGTATAAATTCTTATCATCCTCTAAATTTCTAGAACTTCTAACTCTATTATAAAGTTCATATGTATACGCCCTAGCTGCTACATATTGCCAATTAGGCTCCATATCTGTAGTTAATTCCAGCGCTACTTGTATCAATGAATTTCTTATTTCTCTTTTATTCATATCTTTTCTTACAATTGGATTTAAAGCATCTAATAATTTATCTTCTGTATAAAGTCCCTCATTATCTTTAATTGTATTAATAGCATCTTTGCATAATTCACTCAAAAGCGACATTCAATTATCTCTCCCTACTACATATTGTGTTTTTTGTATGTAATTTAATTCTTCTATACAACATATCGTATATTATAATTGTTAGCATCATAATTGTAAAACCTTAAAATTTATAGATATATATGAAAAAAGTAGCTAATCTTTAGTTTTCTATAGATTAACTACCTAATTGATAAAATTTATTTATTAATATTTTTTATCCCTTATTTATTGGAAGCATAAGATAAATTTTAAACATATCTCCTTCTTTTTTTATTTTAACTTCTCCACCATGAAGTTCAACTATACTCTTTGTGATTGCTAGACCTAATCCCGAACCTTCTACTTTAGAATTTCTAGACTTATCTCCTCTTGCAAATCTTTCAAACATTTCGTCTTCATTAAAATCCATTTCGTAATTAGCAATATTTTTCACGCCGACATTAACATAATCACCATCTATTTTTACATTAATATAAACCCTAGTATTACTCATTGAATACTTTAGTGCATTAATTATTATATTTTCTAAGGCTCTTGACATCATCTTTCCATCAAGTTCCATATATACAGCATCTTCTTCACTTGTTACTTTAAAGGAAATATTTTTTTCCTCATATAAAGTACTGTATTCACCTATACCTTGATGTATTAATGATAGTATGTCTATTAACTCTCTATTTAACTTAATTTTCCCACTATTGATTTTTGACATTTCAAATAAATCTTCAATTAATACTTTTAATTTTAGCGACTTTCTCTCTAATATTAATAAGTATTCTTCTCTTTCTTCCTCCGTTATATCACTATTCTTTAGTATGTTAACATAATTTATAATTGATGTTAAAGGCGTCTTTAAGTCATGCGATACATTCGATATTAATTCTGTTTTCAGTTTCTCATTGTGGACACCATCTTCTAATATTTCCTTATATCCCGCTTTTATTAAGTTAATATTTTTTGCAAGCTCTTTTATCGCAGGCGATCCATCCAATTTAATATCATCTTGCAAATTTCCTTCACTAACTCTTCTGAGTGCATCATTTACGACTATTATGTCTAGAGTCTTCTTTAATGCATACATCATAGTGAAAAATAATATTATAATAACAAATACACTTCCTTTAAACGGATACGTTTGAAAAAACTTCACAAATATATTATTTTCATATCCTCCAGTAGCCAGAAAATATAAATATGCAATTAACAATATCAATGCTAATGCAATGGATATTATTAATTTGCTCCTTGTTTCTTTATAATGAAATCCATTTTTAATTACAAAAATCACATTATTAACAAAATCAGATTGTATTCTAGGTGAATTTTGATTCTTTTTCAATATGAAAATAATCTTTGTAATAAACGCCACATACATAACAGCTAAGAAAAGTAGTCCTCTTAAATCACTTTTAATTCTATTAACTGCTAAACTGTGTTGCGACCTATTAATCTGTATATAATCACCCAATGCTGAAAGTAAAAATAATGTTATCAATGCTACAATTATTATATCTACTAAATAGATGCTACTAAAATATAGCTTAATCTTCCTTTTCAATCTTGTATCCAATCCCCCACACCACCTTGATATATTCAGGCTCTTTTGTGTTTATTTCAATTTTTTCTCTTATTCTCCTAATATGTACGGTTACTGTATTTTCACTTTTGTAAAATATCTCTTCCCACACGTTTTCGTATATCTCTTTAATAGAAAATACTTTTCCTAAATTTGATGCTAGCAAATATAATATTTTGTATTCTGTAGCTGTTACCTTAACATCTTCCCCTCGCAAAGTAATCTTTTTTGCAACGGTATCTATTACTAAATCTTTAACTTTAATTATATCCTTACCCTCTTCTACATTTAGAGGTTTCTCATACCTTCTTAATTGAGATTTAACTCTTGCTACCAATTCTAAGTGGTTAAATGGTTTAGTTATATAATCATCCGCCCCTACATTTAATCCTAATATTTTATCTGAATCTTCGCCTTTTGCAGATAACATTATTATAGGTAAGTTTTGACTTTCTCTTATCTTTAAACAAGTACGTATCCCATCAAATCTAGGCATCATTATATCTAGTATAATTAAATGTATTTTTTCTTTTTCAAGAATATCTAGAGCTTCCAATCCATCCTCAGCCTTAAATACTTTTAAATTTTCGCCTCTTAAATATATTTCAATTGCATCTCGTATTTCCTTTTCGTCATCAACTACTAATACATTGAACATACAAATTCCTCCTAAAGTTCACGTCTCACATAATATTGTTTTACAATGAACTTATCTTCTAAATATTAATTATACACTGCTTTTTTAAATTCTTCTGAATTTTTAACTGGATCAAAATCATGTTCTTCTTTTGCTATTTCCTTTATTGATGCATCCATTTGTATTGCTTTATTCAAATACAGCATTGTATTTTTTATGTCTCCTCTTCTTCCATAAATAGATGCTATACCATAATAACTCCATTCATAATCTTCAACATCTAAAGCCTTATTATACCATTCAAGTGCGTCATCCATTTTTCCATATAATTCATATGTAAGTGCCTTATTAAACCTTGCATATCCATAGTTATTATCAATACTTAATGCCTTATCTATATCATCTATACCACTATTAAAATCTCCATTATAAGACTTCGCAATTCCTCTTATATTATATCCCATTGCATTACTTGGAAATTCACTTATAAGCAAATCTGCTTTGCTTATTGACTCAATGTACTTATGTGAAAAAAATAAATTATATGCTTCGTCGTATAATTCATTTTCCCTTTCAGAATAACTAGACTTTTCATTTGTTTTATCATCAACAGCCTTTTTAGAATCATTCTTCATATCTATACTTTCTAGTTCTTTATTGGCTACATTATTATCTGATTGCTGAGTTCCCTCAGGCATTACTATTTCTTTTTCTTCTTTATATTTATTATCCTTGCTATTTCTATTTTCTATAAATTCATGAGCTATTATCCCCAATGCTATTAACACTAGTACAAATAATAGTATTCTTTTATTTTTCTCTTTTCCTGGTAACTTAATTCTACTCATATATTTCTCCTTTTAATACGGCTTAATATATAACTCCAATTTATTTTACCGAATCTAAATATTCTCTTTGACCAATTTCATATAAGTTATTTCCTTGAGCATCGATAATAACAACTAGAGGCATATCCTTAACCTCCATTTTTCTTATAGCTTCAGCTCCTAAATCTTCATAAGCGATTATTTCAGACTTAATAATACTTTTTCCTATTAATGCAGCTGCTCCTCCAATTGCTCCAAAGTATACTGCCTCATTCCTTTTGATTGAACTAATTACTTCATCGTTTCTTGCACCTTTACCTATCATTCCTTTTAGTCCAATGTCCATTAATTTAGGTGCATAAGCATCCATTCTGTAGCTAGTTGTTGGACCAGCAGACCCTATAACAGTCCCTGGCTTAGCTGGTGATGGTCCTACATAGTATATAACCTGATCTTTTATATTAAAAGGCAGCTCCTTCCCTTCATCAAGCAATTCTATTAATCTTTTATGTGCGGCATCTCTAGCAGAATATATTATCCCACTTAACAAAATACTATCTCCTGCTTTTAATTGTCTTATCTTTTCTTCATTAAGAGGTGTCTCTAATTTAATTTCCATAGCTTTTCTCCAATCATACATATAATTTCAATTTTTATTTCTAATACATTCTTACCAATTAGACTTTTAATAAAATATATAACTCTAAAAAGTTTAATTCATCAAAGCTTCATCTTAAATAGTCAAATAATGAAAGTTAGGTAATTCATAAAGAATTAGCTGTGTTATTTATAACTTATATATCTCATTTAAATCATAGTTTTTTATAGTATTACCTCTTTATGTCTAGTAGCATGACAATTTATATTTACCGCAACAGGTAACCCCGCAATATGAGTTGAATAAGTCTCTATATTTAACCCTAATGCAGTTGTTTTACCTCCGAATCCTTGTGGTCCAATTCCCAATTTATTTACTTCTTGTAATAGTTCCAATTCTAATTCCTTATAAAATTCATCTTCATTCCTTATATTGATGGGTCTTAATAATGCTTTCTTAGCTAAGTATGCTGCCTTATCAAAAGTCCCTCCAATTCCAACACCTATTACCATAGGAGGACATGGGTTAGGTCCTGCCGCTTTAACTGTATCTATTATGAACTTCTTCACTCCATCCAGTCCATCTGATGGCTTTAACATACCTATTTTACTCATATTTTCAGAACCAAATCCCTTTGGTGCTAATATGATCTTAACCTTATCACCATCCACTATGTCATAATATATTATAGCTGGAGTGTTGTCCTTTGTATTAACTCTTCTTATCGGATCTTTTACTACCGATTTTCTTAGAAATCCTTCCTCATATCCCCTACGTACGCCTTCATTAATAGCATCTTCAATCCTTCCACCAACTAAATGAACATCTTGTCCTATTTCAATAAATACACATGCCATTCCCGTATCTTGGCACATAGGCATTTTTTCATTTCTTGCAATTTCTGAATTTATTAATATCTTATCTAAAACATCGGATGCTAATTTCCATGGTTCTTCTTTCTTAGCATTTAATAATGCATCATTAATATCTGATCCTAAGAAATAATTAGCTTCAATTGATAAATTTTTAATAGCTTCTGTTATAAGTTCAACATTTATTTCTCTCATTCTTACAGCTCCTTTATTATCGCTTATAAACTATACATTTATACTTATTACTACATATAAGTTTAAAAGTATTTCTTACTATTTACAACCCCAAATAAATTTTATTTAATCCAATAATTCTCAGACCCCCATGCAAGCAATTGCGGCATATACTGTACATCATAATCATAAGCGAAGAATTCTATATGATGATTTTTAGTATTTTCCTTCTTAATGTTACTAAATACTTTCTCTATTTTTTAATTTATCGCTCATAATTATAGTTCATTACTACTATAATTATATATATATGTTGCAATAGCTGGCTTACATTTAAAATACTTGTAAGCCAAGTATTGAATTTTAAAAATGCAGGAATTCAATTGCAACATATATAATTATTTTATATATTTGAGAGGTTAATTTATGAACCCTAAAAATTTAGATAAATTTCTAACTATACTAATTTACTTTTTAATTGTTCTTTTAACCTGTTTACTATTGTATAATCTGTTTTTATTAGTAAACAAATTATATTATTCTTATGAATATCCTCAAAATAGCATAAAAGTTGGCCCCATTTTCATGAAATTAAATAACTAACTATCTTTATTCTCAAAATAGTTATTGACACCAGTTGTTATTCCTTTTGCTATTTTGTCTTGATGTTCATCGCTTTTTAGTTTTTGCTCTTCTTCATAATTAGATAAGAAGCCACATTCTACGAGAACACATGCACCCTCATATCCATCTCTAAGTATTCTATATTGTTCCTTTGCAGCCTTAGGAACTCTCTTATTGTTATCATTTATTGTTTCTTTGAGTGATACTTGAATATTTTCTGCTAAAGACTTGCTGATCTCATTAGATGAATACCAAACTTGAGACCCAAAGCAACTGGACTGTGGAAACATATTCTGATGTATAGATATAAATGCATCACATTTAACATCCTTCTTCATTTGACATCTGGCATTAAGATCTTTAACTTTCTTCGCATCTAATTGTGAATCCCCTTCTCTTGTCATATACACAGCATATCCAGAGTCCTCCAACTCCTTTTTTAACTTTAAAGATATAGATAGATTTATATCCTTCTCTATAGTTCCACTCTTTGATTTTGCTCCACCGTCAATTCCTCCATGTCCAGGATCTATTAATATTATCCTTTTATCTTTATTTTCTTCGGAATTTGTCCTTACCGGAATCCCAGAAATTAAGCAAAATATGCAGAACAATGCTATCCATTTTTTCATTCTCATAAAACTGTTCCTCCAAATCATTTAGACTTACATACTGTATTGTTTGCTATACAATCTTAATTATTCAAATTCATTTATATTAATAAACTTTTATTTTTTATTAAACATATTTTATAGAACACCCAATAGATGCATCACCACAATTTTTAATATAATATCTAAAATATTTAATCAATTGAAATCCATCTGTAATTACCATATATAGAAATGTTAATAATTTTATAAAAAATGAATTATACCACTTAGAACTTATATATACATGAATATATATTGTATATAATAGAGCTATATTTAGACTTGTAATAGCTAAAGAATTCATTTAAGGCAAAATATATATAGGCTTAGCTTGAACATATATATATAATAGAAGAGTTTATAACTATATTAGGAAGTGGCACCAGAACCGCATTACTAGAAATGTAATAACTATTATTTATATTTGTTCTTTAAGATTACATATTTTTATATAAAATAAAAATCCCACAAACACCGCGTTTGTGGGATTTTTGATCTCCAAATATTATCTCTTTGAGAATTGTGGAGCTCTTCTTGCTGCTTTAAGACCGTATTTCTTTCTTTCTTTCATTCTTGGGTCTCTTGTTAAGAATCCAGCCTTCTTTAATTCTGGCTTTAAAGCTTCATCAGATTTAACTAATGCTCTAGCTATACCATGTCTAATAGCTCCTGCTTGACCTGTAAATCCACCACCGTGAACATTTACTAAAACGTCAAATCTATCCTTAGTTCCAGTTAAAACTAATGGTTGGTTTACGATAACTCTTAATGTTTCTAAACCAAAAAAGTTTTCTATTTCTCTTTTATTTACAAGAACCTTACCACTTCCTGGTACAAGTCTTACTCTTGCAACTGATTTCTTTCTTCTTCCAGTTCCCATGTATTGAACTTTTGCCATTTCTTTTTCCTCCTCCCGAGATCGTATTAGTATCTTAATTCTAGTACTTCTGGTTTTTGAGCTGCATGATTATGTTCTGCACCTCTATATACATTTAATTTCTTTAACATTTGTCTTCCTAAAACACCGTTTGGAAGCATTCTTCTTACTGCTTCTTCAAAAGCAAATTCAGGCTTTTTATCTAATACTACTCTATAAGGAGTTTCTTTTAATCCGCCTGGGTAAAGACTATGCTTTCTCATTAATTTTTGATCTAATTTCTTACCAGTTAAAACTACCTTTTCTGCATTAATTACAATAACAAAATCTCCGCAGTCAACATTAGGTGTAAATGTTGGTTTATTTTTACCTCTTAAAATTGAAGCAACTTGGCTAGCAACTCTACCTAGTGGCTTACCAGCAGCATCAACTACATACCATTTTCTTTCAATTTCACTTGCTTTAGCAATGTATGATTTCATCTGTTTCCCTCCCTGAACTTACATTAATTCTTTACTTATTATTTTAAGTAAGATTTTTTATGTCAAGACCCGGGGCTAGTGGATCTTATATACATAAATGTTTTAACAAACAAACCTATTATAATACACGCACACGGGCGTGTCAACACATTTTTATCATTTAATAGAAAACTTTTTCTAATATTAATCCGTTTGGCGGTACGCACATTCCTGCTTTTTTTCTATTTCCTTCTTCTATTATATCTTTTATATTTTCCGCTTCTAGTTTTCCATTTCCAATCTTTATTAATGTACCTACTATTATTCTCACCATATTATACAAAAATCCATCAGCCGTAATAAATATTTTTATTTCATTTCCATTTTGATCTATATATAGATCATGAATAGTTCTTGTTGTAGTTTTTATTGAGCTTCCTGGAGACATAAACGCCCTAAAGTCATGCCTCCCTATAAAATATTCACATGCTCTTCTCATCTCATTTACATCCAATCTATACTTATAATGATACAGATATTGGTGACCTAAAGATAACCTTTCATATCTATTTATAATTGTATAAGAGTATGTCTTTCCCTTTGATGAATATCTTGCATGAAAATCTTCACTTACTTCTTCTGATTTAATTATAGATACATCTTCTGGCAGTCTTGTATTAATAGCTTCTCTAAACTTATCTCCAGGTATTGAAGAATTAGTCAAAAAGTTTGCAACCATTTCTCTTGCGTGAACACCCGCATCAGTCCTGGAACTTCCATTAATCATAATTTCCTCTCCAGTAGCCTTAAATATTGCTGTCTCTATTACTTTTTGAATAGTTCTGCCTTTGGGTTGCCTTTGCCACCCGCAAAAGTTACTTCCATCAAACTCAATAATTAATTTTATATTTCTCATTTAAGTTATCTTACTCCTATAGCATAATAAATCTTACAGCTATGCACCATAAAACTAAAATACAAAATACAATAAAAGCAACCAAGTCCCTATACGAAAATTCAAGTATTTTCATTCTAGTTCGCCCAGCACCACCTCTATAGCCTCTTGCTTCCATTGCCATTGCTAATTCATCTGCTCTTCTAAATGAACTGATAAATAAAGGCACTAATAATGGTACTAAGCTCTTAGCCTTTTTTATTATTCCGCCTGACTCAAAATCAGCCCCTCTAGCCTTCTGAGCTTTCATTATTTTATCCGTTTCATCTATTAAGGTAGGTATAAATCGTAAGGCTATTGTCATCATCATAGCAAGTTCATGAGCCATTTCTTTTCCAATCGGCCGTAATAATTTTTCGATTCCATCAGTTAACTCAATTGGAGATGTTGTTAATGTTAACAGTGATGTTCCTACTATTAATAGAATTAGTCTTATTGCCATAAATGCTGCAATACTTAACCCCTCCGGATATGCCTTTAAAAATCCAATACTAAAAACTTCTGTCCCTTCAGCGCCCCTAACCATAAATATATTTAGAGCAGCTGTTAAGACTATCAATAGGAAAATTGGCTTCAATCCATTAAAAATAAATCTAAATGGCACCTTTGCGATCAATATTATAGCTAGTAAAAAAACAACAACAAAAGTATAACCTATAAATTTATTTATGATAAATAAACATGCAATAAAAAGTATTGATATAAGGATCTTTGTTCTAGGATCTAACTTATGAACAAATGACTCTCCAGGTAAATATTGTCCTATTGTAATATTCTTCAACATAATTTTGTCTATTCCCCTTTCACTTTATTTATCCTCAAAGTAGACAAAAGTTGCTTTTTTGCTTCCTCTATCGTAAATATATTATCTGGAATGTCAAATCCTTTTTTTCTTAGTTCTCTTATTAGATATGTTACCTGAGGGACACCAAGTCCTATCTTCTCTAGCACATCAACTTCTTTAAATACTTCTGCTGGAGTTCCTTGTAATGCTACTTTCCCACCATTCATAACAATGATTCTTTCTGCAATCTTTGCAACATCCTCCATACTATGACTAACTATAATTATAGTCATATTATAATCCTCATGTAGCTTTCTTATCTGATCTAATATATCATCTCTACCCTTTGGATCTAACCCTGCCGTAGGCTCATCCAATATTAGTGTTGTAGGTTGCATTGCTATAACTCCTGCAATTGCAACTCTTCTCTTCTGACCACCGCTTAAGTCAAATGGCGATCTATCTTTATAAGTCTCATAGTCTAGACCAACCATTTCCATCGCCCTAATTACCCTATTATTAATTTCGCTATCGGAAAGTCCTAAATTTCTAGGCCCAAATTCAATATCCTTAGCTATAGTTTCCTCAAAAAGTTGATATTCCGGATACTGAAATACCAAGCCAACCTTTTTTCTTATATCCGTAAGCTTTGCTTTTTTATCAGTAATATTTGTTCCATCAACAATTATTTCTCCACTAGTTGCTTCTAGTAAACCATTAAAATGTTGTATTAAAGTAGATTTACCAGAGCCAGTATGCCCAATTAGTGCTACAAATTCTCCATCTTTTATTTCTAAAGACACATTGTCCAATGCAGTCTTTTCAAATGGACTCTTAGGCATATATATGTGTGTTAAATTTTCTACTTTAATTGACATAATTCATTCACCATCTCATCCACATTTAATATTTTTTCATTTATATCTATTCCTGCCTTTTTTAGCTCATAAGCTAATTCAGTAACCTGTGGAACATCTAAACCTATTTTTTTCATTCGCTCTACCTGAGGAAAAATTTCTCTAGGAGTCCCTTCCATTTTTACACTTCCACCATCCATTACTACAATTCTATCAGCTTGAGCTGCCTCATCCATGTAATGTGTTATTAATACAATAGTAATACCATGAATTTTATTTAATTCATTTATGGTTTTTAGAACTTCCCTTCTTCCTGATGGATCTAACATTGCTGTAGGTTCATCAAAAATTATGCATTCAGGTTGTATTGCAAGTATTCCTGCTATAGCAATTCTTTGCTTTTGTCCACCAGATAAAAGATGTGGCGCATGCCTTTTATATTTGCTCATTCCAACCTTCTCCAGGCTTTCATCAACTCTTTTTCTTATCTCTGATGGTTCTACTCCTAAATTCTCTGGTCCAAAAGCAACATCTTCTTCCACTATGGTAGCAACTAACTGGTTATCAGGATTTTGAAACACCATTCCTGCTCTAGATCTAATCTCCCAAACATTCTCCATTTTACTAGTATCCAAGCCATCTACAATCACTGTTCCCTCTGATGGTACAACCAATGCATTCATATGCTTAGCTATCGTTGATTTACCTGATCCATTATGCCCTAAAACTACTAAAAACTCCCCCTTTTTCACCTCCAAATCTACATCTTTTATTGCATATTTTTCTTGCTTAACTCCTTCTGTATCCTTTACATATTTAAAAGATACTTTTGCACACTTTATCATCGCATCACTCATAGTGTACCTCCCCATGATGTTTTATAGTTTTAATATATTATACAAATGTTTTTCAAAGACAACATTGTTATCTTTGATATTAAATTATTATTTTCATTATATCTCAAAATCCAACATATTCAATAAAAAAATATATATCTTGAGTAAGAAAACATCTCTATAATAAATTAAGTTCCAATTTTATTTTCTATGTCAAAATGGGGATTAAGTTTAAACTTAATCCCCCATTAGTATTATACTAATTCAAGTATTACTATCTCAGCTCCGTCCCCTCTTCTAGGACCTTTTTTAATTATTCTTGTATATCCGCCATTTCTTTCAGTATACTTTGGAGCTACATTATCAAATAAATTCTTAACAACTAATTCTTCTTGAACATAAGATAATACTTGTCTTCTAGCATGAAGATCTCCTCTTTTTCCAAGAGTAATCATTTTTTCTGCTATTGATCTAGTTTCTTTAGCTCTTGTTTCAGTTGTCTCGATTTTACCATGTTTTAATAGACTAGTAACAAGATTTCTTAGCATAGCTCTTCTTTGGTCTGTAGGAAGACCTAATTTACGATGACCTGCCATGGATTTACCTCCTTACTCCTCGGTTAGTTTTAGGGCTAAACCTAATTCTTTAAGCTTTCTTTCAACTTCTTCTAAAGATTTCTTTCCTAGATTCCTTACTTTCATCATATCATCCATAGATTTTGTAGCAAGTTCTTGGACTGTATTAATTCCGGCTCTCTTTAAACAGTTATATGATCTAACTGATAAATCAAGTTCTTCTACAGTCATTTCTAGGACTTTTTCTTTCTTATCGTCTTCTTTTTCTATCATTATTTCAACATCATTAGTATTATCTGTTAATGACATGAATAATTTAAAGTGTTCAATAAGTATTTTTGCTGATAAACTAATAGCTTCATCTATTTTTATAGTACCATTAGTCCAAATTTCTAAAGTTAATTTATCATAATCAGTAATTTGACCAACTCTTGTATTATCAACAGTAAAATTAACTCTTTTTACTGGTGTATAAATAGAATCAACTGCTATAGCTGAAATAGGCAATTCATCACTCTTATTTTTATTTTGAGTAACATATCCTCTTCCCTTATTAACTGTCAATTCCATATAAAGTCTTCCATCGTTATCTAAAGTTGCAATATGTAAATTCTTATTAACAACTTCAACATCACCATCAGTCTTTATATCTGCTCCAGTAACTTCTCCTGGTCCTTTAGCATCAATATAAATAACTTTTGGACCTTCACCATTCATTCTTAGAGCTAATGATTTGATATTAAGAATTAACTCAGTAACATCTTCTTTAACTCCTTGAACAGTAGAAAACTCATGAAGCACACCATCAATTTTGACAGAGGTTGTTGCAACTCCTGGAAGAGATGATAATAGTATTCTTCTTAGGGCATTTCCTAATGTAATACCATAGCCTCTTTCAAGTGGTTCAACAACGTACTTACCATAAGTACCATCTTCATTAGCTTCTATACATTCTATTATTGGCTTTTCGATTTCTAACATTGACAAACCCTCCTTATTTTAAAAATGGCAACCTTATTATGAGGGCAACTGATTCTATATTTGCATATATTGTGATAAATTTCTCTAACAAATATAAATATATTATTTACTGTATAACTCAACAATAAGTGTTTCGTTAACAGGCACATCTATATCTTCTCTTGATGGCTCTGCAACTACTTTTCCTTCATAGTTATCAACATTAGCTTCTAACCATTTTGGTAAAGTTTTTGGATTTTCAACAAAAGTTTTAAACTTTTCACTTGATCTGCTCTTTTCGCATACAGTAATTACATCATTAACTGAAACATGATATGAACAAATGTCAACCTTTTTACCATTTACTAAGAAATGTCCGTGAGTCACTAATTGTCTTGCCTCGTTTCTTGATGAACCATAACCTAATCTATAAACTATGTTATCAAGTCTCATTTCTAGTAATTTAAGTAAGTTTTCACCTGTTATACCTTTAATATGCTCAGCTTTTTCATAATATGTTCTAAATTGGCCTTCTAATATGCCATAAATTCTTCTTGCTTTTTGCTTTTCTCTTAATTGAACACCATAGTTTGATACTTTCTTTTTGTTAGCTCCATGTTGTCCTGGTGCATAGCTTCTTCTAACGAAAGCACACTTATCTGTAAAACATCTATCACCTTTAAGGAAAAGTTTCATACCTTCTCTTCTACATAATCTACATGTAGCGCCAGTATATCTTGCCATTAAATTACACCTCCTATTACTACATTTATATTAGACTCTTCTTCTCTTTGGTGGTCTACAACCATTATGTGGTATTGGAGTAACATCTTTAATCAAAGTTACTTCTAGTCCTGCTGCTTGTAAGGATCTTATAGCTGCTTCTCTTCCTGAACCAGGTCCTTTAACATAAACCTCTATACTTTTTAAGCCGTGTTCCATTGCTACTTTAGCTGCAGTTTCTGCTGCCATTTGAGCTGCAAATGGTGTGCTCTTTCTTGATCCTCTGAAACCTAGTGCTCCTGCACTTGACCATGATAAAGCATTTCCTACTGCATCTGTTAAAGTAACTATTGAATTATTAAAAGTTGACTTAATGTGTGCAGCACCATGCTCAACATTTTTTCTTTCTTTTCTTCTTCTAGTTTTCTTTACTGTTTTAGCTGCCATTATCTTCCCTCCTTACTATTTCTTCTTATTTGCTATTGTCTTCTTAGGACCTTTTCTAGTTCTTGCATTAGTCTTAGTTTTTTGTCCTCTTACTGGAAGACCTCTTCTATGTCTAATTCCTCTATATGATCCTATTTCTACTAATCTCTTGATATTTAAAGCGACATCTCTTCTTAAGTCACCTTCAACCATTAAATTCTTGTTGATATAAGTTCTGATTTCATTAACTTCTTCTTCTGATAAATCCTTAACTCTTGTATCTGGATTAATTCCTGTTACAGCTAAGATTTTTTGTGAAGTTGATAATCCTATTCCATATATATATGTTAAACCTATTTCAACTCTTTTTTCTCTTGGTAGATCAATACCTGATATTCTTGCCATTAAAATTTACACCTCCTGATAATTGAAATGTATAAAAGTTGATTTTATAATTTATGATTTATAATTTATAATAAAATTTTAGGTCAATAGACGATTCTATTGCCAGCCGCCCTAAAATTTATTTTTGATTAATTAAACGACTATATAATCATATTTGACTTTTGCTGAAATGTCAATATTATTTACATTTATTTTAATGTAAATAATATTGTAAACTTGATCATTAGCCTTGCTTTTGCTTGTGCTTAGGATTTTCACAGATTACCATTACTTTTCCTTTTCTTCTGATTACTTTGCACTTTTCACAAATAGGCTTAACTGATGGTCTTACTTTCATAGCTAACCCTCCTCATATTACTTTTGTAGTAGATCAATGTAAGTTATATCTACTTTATTTTGCTCTCCATGTAATTCTACCTCTGGTTAAATCATAAGGAGAAAGTTCTACTGTAACTTTATCTCCTGGTAAAATTCTTATGAAGTTCATTCTTAATTTACCTGATATGTGTGCTAGAATCTTATGGCCACTTTCAAGTTCAACTTGAAACATAGCGTTTGGTAAAGATTCTAATACCGTACCTTGCATTTCTATAACATCATCTTTTGACATAAGGTAATCAACCCTCCTTAACAATGCCTCTAAGCTTTAGGAATCTCTTAATCTTTAAATTAGTACTCTTATCGCATGAGTTTATTAATGATAATAATTCATCATCTACATCTTCTAAAATACTTAAGTGTTTAATTTTTTTCTTCTTAGGCATCTCAATTAATTTTGTATCTCCATTAGCTAGTAATACATAATCATCATCTATCTGCCTAACAACAACATATAAGTGATCTTTATCTCTTCCTGCTTTTGAAAGTACTACTTTTCCAATCAAGTCATTGTTTTGCAAATTTTTCACCTCTATGATTACCTTAGTATAAATTAACACTACCACAACGGTATTATGCAAATTTATAACTAAGCAACACTCTTTATTCTACTTAATCAGTGTTAATATTTCAGGTCCATCTGATAAAATTGCAACTGTATTTTCATAATGTGCCGATAAAGAAGAATCCGCTGTTACAACTGTCCATCCATCTTTTAATGTCTTAACCTTATAAGTACCAGCGTTAACCATAGGTTCTATCGCTAACACCATACCCTCCAGTAATTTCGGACCTCTACCAGACTTTCCGAAATTAGGTACATTAGGATCCTCGTGAACTTTTCGCCCAATCCCATGACCTACAAAATCTCTTACAACTGAGAAACCTGCTGCTTCTACGTAGCTTTGTATCTCATGTGATATATCAGTTAATTTATTTCCTTGTTTTGCAAACTTTATACCTTGGAAAAAACTTTCTCTTGTTATATCAATTAATCTTTGAGCTTCTACTGAAACTTCCCCTACAGAGAAAGTTCTTGCAGCATCTCCATGGAATCCATCAAAAAACGCCCCACAGTCAATACTAACTATATCGCCTTCTTTAAGAACATATTCTCCTGGGAATCCATGTATTACTTGCTCATTTACTGAAATACATAGTGACGAAGGAAAACCATATAAGCCTTTAAATGAAGGTTTTGCTCCATGCTTAGTTATAAATTCTTCTGCTATTCTATCCAAATTTGCAGTTGTTACTCCGGGTTTTACCTCTTTTTCAAGCAATAGCAATGTTTCTCCTACTATTCTACCTGCTTTTCTCATTATGGCTATTTCATCATGATTCTTTACAGTAATCATTATTTGTTGTTCCCTAACAATTCACATATTCCTCTGAAAACTTCATTAATAGCTTTTGTGCCATCCACTTCTGAAAGCAAGCCTTTTTCACCGTAAAATTCAATTAGCGGTTGTGTTTCCTTTTGATATACATCAAGTCTTTCTTTTACAGTCTCAACTGTATCATCTTTTCTCTGTATAACTTCACTTCCACACAAATCACATTTTCCTTCATTTGTTGGAGGATTAAATTTAACATGATAACTTGCTCCGCATGATGGACATACTCTTCTACCAGTCATTCTTTCTAGAATAAATTCATTAGGTACCTTTATAAGCAATGCGGTATCTAATTGTTCATTCTTATCTACAAGAAAGTTGTTAAGAGCATCAGCTTGAGCCACAGTTCTAGGAAAACCATCTAATAAATATCCGACCTTACAATCGTCCTGTTGCAGTCTATCCTTAACCATATTAATTGTTACTTCATCAGGAACTAATTGTCCGTTATCAATATAACCCTTTGCTTCTATTCCTAAGGGAGTGTTTTCAGAAATATTCTTTCTGAAAATATCACCTGTAGAAATATGTGGTATTGAATATTTATTGCTAATTGATTTAGCCTGTGTTCCCTTTCCAGCTCCAGGAGGACCTAGTAATACTATCTTCACTGGCTTCATCTCCATTTATTCTAATCTATTTAAGAAATCCTTTATAGTGCCTAACTACCATTTGTGATTCTACTTTTCTAGTAAAATCTAACGCAACATTTATAACAATTAATAATCCAGTTCCTGAAAAAGCTATATTTTGAAATTGTGTATAGTTTTGTATTATAACTGGAGTTACAGCCAATACCGCTGCTAATATACCTCCAATAAAAGATAGTCTGTTTAAAACTCTTTCAAAATATGTTGTGGTTTCTTCACCTGGCCTTACTCCAGGCACAAATCCTGCCGATTTATGCAAATTCTCAGACATTTCATCTGGTTTAAATGTAATCTGAGTATAAAACCAATTAAAGAATATTGTCAGTACTGCATATAGTACCATATACATCCAACTCTTTTGATTAAAGACAGATGTAGGATTATTTAATACCCACTTTGCCCACTCTTTTTGACTTTCACCTACTCCACCAAATAATGTGGCAATAGTTTTTGGAAAATCCATTACGGACATAGAAAATATAATAGCAAGAACCGCTGATCCAATTATACTTAATGGTATATGTGTTGATTGTGATTTAACCATATTACTATTGCCTGATGCAAATTTACCAGCATACTGCACAGGTATCCTTCTTTCTGATAAAGAAAAATATAGTATAGTAGCAAGTAGAAATACGGTAAATACTCCAAATAGTACAATTTCCACAACACTTGCACTTCCTGCTTGCTGAAGTGTCATCATTGAAGCAATTGTTGCTGGAACTCTCGAAATTATATTAACGAATATTAGTATTGAAGTACCATTTCCAATGCCCTTAACTGTAAGTTGATCACCTAACCACATACAAAATGTTGTTCCAACCACTAGTGCAAAAACAACAATAGTCTTTTGGATTGCAGTTAATCCAACTGTAGCTCCACTACTTGAAATTGTTGCAAAAATTCCATAAGCTAAGATAAAAGCTATTCCAAGAGATACATAACGTGTTGCATTTTGTATCTTTTTTCTGCCAGTATCTCCTTCTTTTGATAGTTGCTCCAATTGTGGGATAGCAACAGTTAATAATTGAATTATTATTGATGCATTAATGTATGGCATAACTCCTAATGCTAATATACTGGATCTGCTAAAAGCTCCTCCAGAAAGCATATCATAAAATCCTAATAGTCCACCAGACTGAGATAGATTTTTTAAAAAATCAGAGTTAATTCCAGGAAGAGGAATATGACTTCCCATCCTGAAAACTGCAACTAATAATACTGTCCATAAAATCTTTTTTCTAAGTTCAGGAACTTTGAATGCATTGCTTAAAGTTTGAAGCACTTTACATCACCTCAACTTTTCCCCCAGCTGCTTCAATCTTTTCTATAGCAGACTTAGAGAACTTACATCCTTTAACCGTTAAGCTTTTTTCTAATGTTCCGTTTCCAAGAATCTTTACTCCATCCAAAACCTTACTTACAACTCTTCTTTCAAGTAATAATTCTGGAGTAACTTCAGTACCATTTTCAAAGATATTTAATCTGTCAAGATTTATGCTAACAATCTTCTTTGAAAAAATGTTTGTAAAACCTCTCTTAGGAAGTCTTCTATATAAAGGCATTTGACCGCCTTCAAAACCAGGTCTTACGCCACCACCTGATCTTGCATTTTGACCCTTTTCACCTTTACCAGCATTTCTTCCTAATCCAGAACCAGTACCTCTACCAATTCTTTTAGGTGCTTTCTTGCTACCTGCTGCTGGTTTTAATTCGTGAAGTTTCATATTCAGTGCACCTCCTTGTTTTTATACTTCTTCTACTTTTAATAGATATTCAATCTTTTTTATCATACCTTGAACTTGAGGTGTTGCCTCAGGTTCTACTGTTTTTCTTATCTTTGTTAGTCCAAGAGCATTTGCAGTAGCGATATGGTCTTTTTTTCTACCTATTAAGCTCTTAACTAATGTAATTCTTAATTTAGCCATTGCAATATCTCCTTAACCTAATATTTCTTCAACAGATTTGCCTCTTAATTTAGCTATATCTTCTACTGTTCTTAAGCTAGCTAATCCGTTTATTGTAGCATTTACCATGTTATTAGGATTATTTGAACCTAATGATTTAGCTCTAACATCCTTTAATCCTGCTAATTCAAGTACTGCTCTTGCTGGACCTCCAGCAATAACTCCTGTACCTTCTTTAGCTGGCATAATTAGAACATTTGCAGTTCCGAACTTACCATTAACTTGGTGAGGAATTGTTGTTCCTACCATTGCAACGCTTACTAAGTTCTTCTTAGCATCTTCTATTCCTTTTTTTATTGCTTCTGGGATTTCGATTGACTTACCCATTCCAACGCCAACGTGTCCGTTCTCGTCTCCGACAACAACTAGAGCGCTGAATCTGAAGTTTCTACCACCCTTAACAACCTTAGTAACTCTGTTTATGAAAACAACCTTTTCTTTAAGGTCTAGTGTACTAGGATCGATTCTCATTTATTTCCCTCCTTGTTTAATTAGAATTTCAAGCCAGCTTCTCTAGCTGCTTGTGCTAATTCTTGAATTCTTCCGTGATATATGTATCCGCCTCTATCAAATACCACTACGTCAATTCCTTTTTCTATAGCTTTTTTAGCTACTAATTCACCTACAAGTTTAGCACCTTCTTTGTTTCCGCCTTTTGCAGCAAAATCTTTTTCTAAACTTGAAGCAGCTACTAATGTAACACCATTTATATCATCAATAACTTGTGCATATATATTCTTTTCACTCTTAAATACTGAAAGTCTTGGTCTTTCCGCAGTTCCAAAAACTTTTTTACGAACTCTAAGGTGACGTTTTTCTCTGCTCGCCTTTTTGTCTACCTTTTTGAACATAAAACTCACTCCTTTCTATTATTTCTTACCAGTCTTACCTTCTTTACGTCTGATCACTTCATTTTCATACTTAATACCTTTACCCTTATATGGTTCTGGTACTCTCCATTTTCTTATATCCGCTGCAGCAAATCCAACTTTTTCCTTGTCGATTCCGCTAACTATTACTCTAGTTGCAGCTGGAGTTTCAAATGTGATTCCGTCAATAGGTTCAATTTCAACTGGATGTGAATATCCAAGGTTCATTACAAGCTTTTTACCTTGTAATTGAGCTCTATAACCAACACCAACTAAATCTAAAGTTTTTTGGTACCCTTGTTTTACTCCAATTACCATATTATTAATTAATGCTCTTGTTAAACCGTGAAGAGCTCTGTGATCTTTTTGTTCACTATGTCTAGTAACAATTACTTCATTGTTTTCAACAGCTATGCTAATATCTTTATGCATAGTTTTAACTAATTCACCTTTTGGTCCCTTAACTGTAACTAAATTGTCTGGTGTTACAGTAACAGTTACATCAGCAGGAATAGCTATTGGTAATCTACCTACTCTTGACATAATTGCACCTCCTGTATTATTTTAAAATTGCATTTTACAATTTTATCTAGTTTAATTTATCTGAGATATTACCAAACGTAGCAGATTACTTCTCCACCTAATCCGTTCTTTCTAGCTTCTCTATCTACCATTATTCCATTTGAAGTTGAAACAACAGCGATACCTAATCCATTAAGAACTTTTGGTACCTCGTCTTTCTTGCAATAAACTCTTAATCCTGGTTTAGAAATTCTCTTAATACCAGTTATAACTCTTTCTTTATTAGCTCCATACTTAAGAGATAATCTTAACATTGGAACAACTCCATCGTTATATTCATTTATTTCTTTTATATAACCCTCTTGTAATAATATATTTGCAATTTCCTTCTTTACGTTTGAAGAAGGTACTTCTACCACTTCATGTCTTACAGCATTAGCATTTCTTACACGAGTTAATAAATCTGCTATAGGATCTGTCATAACCATTTAATGTGCCTCCTTTCGTTACATCGTATATCTTACCAACTTGCTTTTCTACAACCTGGAATTTCGCCCTTATAAGCAAGTTCTCTAAAACAAATACGGCATACTCCATATTTTTTTAATACAGCATGTGGTCTTCCACATATTCTACATCTTGTATAAGCTCTTGTCTTGTATTTAGGAGTTTTGCTCCACTTTTCAATAATAGCCTTACGTGCCAATGTGTTTCCCTCCTTATTATTGAGCGAATGGCATTCCAAGGAATCTTAATAATTCCCTAGCTTCTTCGTCAGTGTTAGCTGTAGTAACGAAGATTATATCCATTCCTCTAACTTTATCTATCTTATCATATTCTATTTCTGGGAATATTAATTGTTCTTTAATTCCTAATGAATAATTTCCTCTACCATCAAAAGCTTTGCTAGAAACCCCTCTGAAATCTCTAACTCTTGGTAGTGCGATGCTCATTAGTTTATCAGCAAATTCAAACATGTTAGCTTTTCTTAGAGTAACTTTGCATCCTAGTGGCATATTTTCTCTAATTTTAAAGTTAGCTACAGACTTTTTAGCTCTTGTTAATACAGGCTTTTGACCTGCTATTAAAGTCAAATCATTAACTGCTGATTCTAGCACTTTTTGATTTTCCTTAGCTTCTCCAACTCCCATATTGATTACTATCTTCTCTAGCTTTGGTACTTCCATTATGTTTTTATATCCGAACTTTTCAATCATAGCTGGAACTACTTCTTTTTGATATTTTTCTTGAAGTCTTGTCATATTAGTTACCTCCTTTCAAAATCTAGAATGTTTCTCCGCATTTTTTACATACTCTAACCTTAGTACCATCATCTAAAACTTTGTTACTAATTCTAGTCGCATTCTTACATTTGTTACAATATAACATAACTTTTGAGCTGTTGATTGCTGCTTCTTTTTCAATTATAGCGCTTTCAACTTGACCCTTATTAGCTTTTTGATGTTTTTTAACTATATTAACTCCTTGAACAAGAACTTTTCCTGTCTTTGGATACGCTTTTAACACTTCACCAGTTTTGCCTTTATCTTTTCCAGATATAACAATAACTGTATCATTCTTTCTTACATGTATCTTCAAGTTGGCCACCTCCTCTTATAGAACTTCTGGTGCTAATGACAAAATTTTAGTGAATTCTTTATCTCTTAGCTCCCTAGCAACAGGTCCAAAGATACGAGTTCCTCTTGGTTGCTTATCATCTTTGATTATAACTGCTGCGTTTTCGTCAAATTTAATATATGAACCATCAGCTCTTCTTACACCTTTTACTGATCTAACTACAACTGCCTTTACAACATCACCTTTTTTAACAACTCCACCTGGTGTTGCACTTTTAACGCTAGCAACTATAACATCGCCGATATTACCAAACTTTCTTTTAGATCCACCTAATACTCTGATACACATAATTTCTTTTGCACCTGAATTATCTGCAACCTTTAATAAGGTTTGTTGTTGTATCATTAAATTACCCTCCTTTCAGTTTTAAAGCTTATTTAGCCTTTTCAACTATTTCAACAAGTCTCCATCTCTTATCTTTAGATAAAGGTCTAGTTTCCATTATTGATACTCTATCATTAATTTTAGCTTCATTATTCTCATCATGTACTTTAAACTTTGTAGTTCTATTAACTGTCTTACCGTATAATGGGTGTCTAACCTTAGTTTCAACGGCAACTACAATAGTTTTTTCCATTTTATCAGAAACAACCCTACCAATTCTTTTCTTTCTTAATGATCTTTCCATTAGGGCTTACCTCCTTCCAACTTTTATTGTTCCAATGCTTTTAATTCTTCTTCTCTTAAGATGGTTTTTATTTGGGCTATAGATTTCTTAACTTCTCTTATTCTCATTGGATTTTCTAATTGTCCTGTAGCTAATTGAAATCTTAAATTAAATAACTCCGCTTTAAGATCGCCCAATTTAACTGTTAAATCTTGAGGATTGCTTGATTTCAATTCTTTTAATTCTCTAGCCTTCATTATTCTTCACCACCCATTTCCTCAAAATCTCTTTTTGAAACAAATTTTGTTTTTACAGGAAGTTTATGTGAAGCAAGTCTCATTGCTTCTCTTGCAGTTTCTTCTGGTACTCCTGATAATTCAAATAGTACTCTACCTGGTTTAACTACTGCAACCCAGTATTCTGGTGATCCTTTACCTGAACCCATTCTTGTTTCAGCTGGCTTTTCTGTAACTGGTTTATCTGGGAAAATCTTTATCCAAAGTTTTCCACCTCTTTTAATGTATCTATTGATAGCAATTCTGGCAGATTCAATTTGGTTACTTGTTATCCATCCACAAGTTAGCGCTTGGATTCCGTAATCACCATAAGCTAAGAAATTACCTCTTGTAGCTTTACCTTTCATTCTACCACGTTGCACCTTACGATGTTTTACCCTTTTAGGCATTAACATGATCTATTCCTCCTTTCCTATGCGTTAGCCTCTTCCTTTTCTACTTTCTTAGTTGGAAGAACTTCTCCATTATAAACCCAAACCTTAACTCCGATTTTTCCATATGTTGTATCTGCTTCAGCAAATCCATAATCGATATCAGCTCTTAATGTTTGTAGTGGAATTGTTCCTTCATGATAATGTTCAGTTCTTGCTATTTCTGCTCCACCTAATCTACCAGAACAAGCAGTTTTTACACCTTTTATTCCGTGTTTCATAGCTCTTTGCATTGTTTGCTTCATAGCTCTTCTGAATGAAATTCTTTTTTCTAATTGTGCAGCAATATTTTCAGCCATTAATTGTGCATCAGCTTCTGCACTTTTAACTTCAACTATGTTTATTAAAACATTCTTATTTTCAACGAATTGAGTTAATTTATTTTTTAAAGCCTCAATTCCAGATCCACCTTTACCTATTATAACACCAGGCTTTGCTGTATATATGTTTAATTTTACTCTTTTAGCAGCTCTTTCAATTTCAATTTTAGAAATACCTGCAGAAAAAAGTTCCTTTTTCACAAATTTTCTGATCTTGTTATCTTCTATAAGATTATCAGCAAAGTTTTTCTTGTTAGCATACCATTTTGCGTCCCATCCCTTGATAACACCTACTCTAAGGCCATGAGGATTTACTTTTTGACCCACTTGCTTTTCCCTCCTTTTATCTTATTAAGCTCTTTCTTTAACAACTACTGTTATATTGCTTGTTTTCTTTAATATTTTAAATGCTCTACCTTGAGCATGAGGTTGGAATCTCTTTAATGTTGATCCTTGACCAACGAAACACTCTGAAACATATAAGTTATCAGCATTCAATTCCAAATTGTTTTCTGCATTAGCAACAGCTGATTTTAAAACTTTATTTATAACTACCGCTGCTTCTCTTGGAGTATATTGTAAAATAGCAAAAGCTTCGTTAACTTGTTTTCCTCTTATTAAATCAAGAATTACTCCTACCTTTGTTGGAGACATTCTAATATATTTTGCTATAGCTCTAGCTTCCATTTATGATCCTCCTTTCCAGGCTATCTTTTTGATGTTTTATCGTCATGACCTTTATAAGTTCTAGTTAATACAAACTCACCTAATTTATGGCCAACCATATCTTCTGATATATATACTGGTACATGCTTTCTTCCATCATGAACAGCAATTGTATGACCTATGAATTGTGGAAAAATTGTTGAACTTCTTGACCAAGTCTTAACAACCTTTTTTTCTCCATTACCATTCATTTCTTCTATTTTCTTAAAAAGTCCCTCATGAACAAAAGGTGCTTTCTTTGTTGATCTACTCACTAATATGCCTCCCTTCATAAACACTAAGGTCTAAGTTGTGAAGAGAACTTACTATTCTCCTCAAACTACTTAGCTCTTCTATCTTTGATAATAAATTTATCTGAATATTTCTTAGTCTTTCTAGTTTTGTATCCAAGTGCTGGTTTACCCCATGGAGTAACTGGACTTGGTCTACCAACTGGAGATTTACCTTCACCACCACCATGAGGGTGATCATTAGGGTTCATTACAGATCCTCTAACTGTTGGTCTCCATCCCATATGTCTCTTTCTACCAGCTTTACCGATATTAACAATATCGTTTGTTGCATTAGAAAGTGTTCCTATTGTAGCTCTACATTCGATTCTTACATATCTCATTTCACCTGATGGTAATCTAAGAGTTGCATAATCTCCTTCTTTAGCCATTAATTGAGCTGATCCACCTGCTGCTCTAACTAATTGACCACCTTTACCTCTTTGTAATTCTATGTTGTGAATAACTGTACCTACTGGTATGTTCTTTAATGGAAGTGCATTACCAGGTTTGATATCAGCATTAACTCCAGACTCTATTACATCTCCAACTTTTAATCCTGCTGGCGCAAGAATATATCTCTTTTCTCCATCGCTATATATAACAAGAGCAATATATGCTGATCTGTTTGGATCATATTCTATAGTTGCAACCTTTGCTGGGATTTCATCTTTATTTCTTTTAAAGTCTATTATTCTATATTTTCTCTTAACACCGCCGCCACGATGTCTAACAGTAATTTTACCTTGAGCATTTCTACCCGCTTTACTCTTTAATGCAACAAGAAGTGACTTTTCTGGTTCTTGTGAAGTTATTTCTTCAAAAGTTGGCATAGTCATTTGTCTTCTTGCTGGTGTAATAGGGTTAAACTTTTTAACTGCCATTTAAAATTCCCTCCTTCTTCAAGCTTCTCTGGTGTTGATCACCAATAATGGCTTTATTCTACTATTATTGCATTCCCTCGAAGAATTCAATTCCATTACTTTCTTCAGTTAATGTAACTATAGCTTTCTTGTAATCTGATCTCTTACCTACATGTACGCCCATTCTCTTAGTTTTACCTAAGCCGTTTATAGTGTTAACAGATTCAACTTTAACATTGAAAACTTCTTCCACAGCTCTCTTTATTTGAGATTTATTAGCATCAACATGAACTATGAAAGTGTACCTTTTTTCGGCCATAGACGCCATACTTTTTTCAGTTATGATTGGCTTTCTTATTATATCATGGCTTGTTAATTTCATTATGCGTACACCTCCTCAATTTTTGATACAGCATCTTTAGTTATGATTAATTTTTCATATTTCAATAAATCATATACATTGATGTTGTTTGCAGGAATAACACTTATTCCTTGAATGTTTCTTGCTGACTTATAAACAACTTCATTTGATTCAGCTGTTATAATTAATGCTTTATTAGCTTCTAAAGCCTTTAGCATTTCTATCATGCTCTTAGTTTTTGGTGCTTCAAAATTTAATGAATCAAGAACTATCATTTGATTATCTTGAACCTTGCTAGTTAAAGCAGATTTCATAGCAACCTTTCTCATACTCTTTGGAACTGAAACTCTGTAGTCTCTTGGCTTTGGTGCGAATACAATTCCACCTTTGATCCATTGTGGTGATCTGATAGAACCTTGTCTTGCTCTTCCAGTACCCTTTTGTCTCCAAGGCTTAATTCCGCCTCCTCTAACTTCAGATCTAGTCTTAGTTGATTGAGTTCCTTGTCTTTTGTTAGCTAATAATGCAACTACTACTTGGTGCAATGCATATTCATTAATTTCTGCTGCAAATACATTTTCATTTAACTCCATATCTGCAACTTTATTTCCTTCTTTATTAAATACTCCTACTGTAGGCATTTTATTTCCTCCTTTCTTCAAAGAAATTAAGCTCTAACTGTATCTTTAATTACTACTGTACCTTTATTAGGTCCTGGGATTCCACCCTTAATTAGTATTAAATTCTTTTCAGCTATTACTTTAACAACTTCTAAATTAAGTACTGTTGTATTTACAGATCCCATATGTCCTGGCATTCTCTTGTTTTTGAATGTTCTAGATGGATCTGATGAAGCTCCCATTGAACCTGGTGCTCTATGGAACTTAGAACCATGAGTCATAGGTCCTCTTTGTTGATTCCATCTTTTAATTGATCCTTGGAAACCCTTTCCCTTAGATACTGCAGATACATCAACTTTATCTCCTGCTCCAAATACATCAGCTTTTATTTCATTTCCAACTTCGTATTGACTTATATCGTCAAGTCTAAATTCTTTAAGAGTTCTTCTTAAAGTAGCTCCAGCCTTAGCAAAGTGACCTTTTCTTGGCTTATTAGCTAATTTTTCTCTTATTTCATCGAAACCAACTTGTATTGCTTCATAACCATCATTTTCTAATGTTTTCTTTTGAACAACAACACATGGGCCAGCTTCTACTACAGTTACAGGAATCACTTTTCCTTTTTCATCAAAAATTTGTGTCATTCCAACTTTTCTTCCAATTATAGCTTTTTTCATGTATTTACACCTCCCAAACTAATTAGCGGACTGTTAACAATCATAACTAGCCGTTTTATATTATTTCCAGTACTAAAGCTTGATTTCTATATCAACACCCGCTGGAAGATTTAATCTCATTAATGCATCAACAGTTTTAGGTGATGGATTAACAATATCGATTAATCTCTTATGAGTTCTTATCTCAAATTGTTCTCTTGAATCTTTGTACTTGTGAACCGCTCTTAATATTGTAACAACATCTTTTTCAGTTGGTAGTGGCACTGGTCCTACAACCTTAGCTCCTGATGTTTTTGCAGTTTCAACAATTTTTTCAGCTGATTGATCTAAAATTGTATGATCAAAAGCCTTTAATCTAATTCTTATTTTTTGCTTTGACATTTCATTTCCCTCCTTTTATGTACGTTTTACTTCTAACGCACAACAGCGGCTATTCTGTAAACTGTTCCAGGTGTTTCGTGATATCCAAACTTAATACAGAATCCCTGTCGTCGGATTCTAGATCCAAACTTACTCATCAAGAATTACCCGGAAGTCCGGCAACCTCTTGAATCCTCGCTGTATGCTATGCAACTTCTTAATTATACTATTGTTATATTGTCTTTTCAAGCTTTTTTTTACATTTTCCTATTTTTTTTTAATTCCTTATATTTGGTGATTTTTTAGCTATCTTTACTAAAAATTTTATATCAGTTTGTCATAATTTATTTTCGATAATAAATAAATATTTGTGATAACAATCTGATTTTATTATGAAATACTAACTAGATTATATAATTCATAAAATAAAAGCAAGGTGTAATTTCCTTGCTTTTACCGTCAAATATAAATGTATCTTATTCTACTATTTTAGTAACAACTCCAGAACCTACAGTTCTTCCGCCTTCTCTGATAGCGA
>NZ_JAKGTE010000031.1:0-65063 GCF_022324665.1 Clostridium sp. YIM B02500
TGCGAGTAGCACAGCCAGCAACAAAGCCTTACAGGCGCAGAGCAAACCACCCGTTTTACGGGTGGTCCTGATTTTGATGAATTAAATACAAGTATTAACACAAATTTGAAGCATTTTATTTAATCTAGTATAATTAAATATATGGTTTCATTAATAAACTTATATTTAAACTTTTAGTAAGTAAAGTAAGGTACTTGATTAAGAAAAAAATATAGGAACTTAACCTTATCATATATATCAATATTTATAATAGATTTAGGTATTACGTGCTTTAAATATATAGTAATCCAAGGAGGATAAAAAAGTGGCAAGACCAACTAAATTTAGAAGAGTGGAATTTTTCCCAGAAGATGATTATTTTGTACCATGTGGAAAGCCAAAATGTCAAATCGAAGAAATAGCTTTAAAAGTGGAAGAACTTGAAGCCATGAGATTAAAGGATATTGAGGAGTTAAATCAAGAAGAATGTGCTGAAAAAATGCAGGTATCGAGGCAGACATTTCAGAATATAATAGATAGCGCAAGAAAAAAAGTAGTTACAGCTCTAACGGAAGGTAAGGCAATAAGGATAAGTGGTGGTCATTATACTACAAAGCTTTGTAAATTTAAATGTGCAGAATGTGAAACAATTTATGAAATAAATTATGATCAAGATAGAGCGGTATGCCCAAGTTGTGGATCTGATAAAGTTATGTGCAATAAAAAAGCAGGATTTTGTAAAAATTGGTGTAAAGGAAATAATATAGAGTAGTAAGTTATTTAAAGTTATAGAAGCCTAAGCTTATGAAAGTAAATAATAATAGACCAATATAATATTGAGTCTATTATTATTAGATATATTAGTTATGACATTCGTGATTGTGACACGAATCTCCAGAATCTATAAGAGAACCTTCAAGCCATTTTTCAGCAACTGCTTTTACATCTCCAGAACATCCACGTAATACTTCTATTCCTGCGTTGCTTAAAACTCTTACCGCTCCTTCACCCATATTGCCAGCAAGTAAAACTTTAACACCCATATCAGAAAGCGTAGATGCTATATTAGATTTGCAGCCACATCCAGCTGGAGATTCAAGGGTTTCAGAATCTATTATTTTTTTGGCTTGTGTATCAACTGTGAAGATCGTGTAATATTCACAGTGTCCGAAATGATCATCGATATTGTTATTACGTGAGGGTAATGCAATTTTCATAATATAAACCTCCAATAAGTATATAAATCTAGCATATGTAGCAAATAAAATTGTTGGCATATGCTATTTATATATTATAATAAACTTATTAATGGCATATGTCAATAATATAAAATTAATAAAAAAATATATAATTTCAGTTAATTACAACATAAATCTAAGTTAGTAAAAGCTATTTATCTATATATTAGGTCTTTATTAAAATGTGACTAAATCACATAAAAATTTTAATAAATAATTTATAATGTGTAATAAAGGTAATATATTATAAAATCTCATGTTTATAAGGAAAGGACAAGCTATGGAATATTTTCTATTATTTTTAGAAGGAATTATAACATTTATATCACCATGCATTTTGCCTATGATACCTCTTTACATATCGTATTTTGCAGGAGACAATATAACAAATAATAAGAATAAGTATAATGCATTAGTAAATTCTTTAGGGTTTGTCTTGGGATTTACAGTGATATTTACGTTGCTTGGAAGTCTTGCAGGGTCTTTTGGAAGTTTCATAAAAACTGAAAGTAATATCATTAATATAATAAGCGGATTAATATTAATTGTTTTTGGAATCAATTATATTGGGTTATTTAAAATATCATTTTTAGAAAGAAGTTCAAAGATAAATGTGCAAATAAAAACTTTTAAGTTTTTATCATCAATTTTATTTGGAATGATTTTTGCAATAGGATGGACACCTTGCGTAGGTACATTCTTAAGTGCAGCTTTAATGATTGCAGTTAACTCTCACGATATATTAAAAGGGACACTAATGCTTTTAATATACAGTATAGGACTTGGAATACCTTTTATAATATGCGCTATTTTAATAGATAGCTTAAAAGATACTTTTAACTTAATAAAACGAAATTACAAAATTATAAATATGTTATCTGGGTTAATCCTTATAATTGTAGGAATTGCAATTATGACTGGATATCTAAACAAATTAATTTCATTCCTTACAATCTAGGAGGTTTTTATGAAAAATAAAAAATTAATATTAACAGTAACAGCAATAGGTTTTGCAGGATTTTTAGCTATATCTTATTTGGCATATAACTCATTAGGTCCCAAATATGATAAGAAAGATATAAACATAAGTAAAGATACTTCTCAGGATAAAGAAGAAGAGACTGACAATCCTACTGTACAAGATAAAAAAGCGGAAAAGGACTTTGTTGTATATGATGAAAAGCTTAATAAAGTGAAGTTATCAGATTATAAAGGAAGACCTGTTATAGTAAATTTTTGGGCTAGCTGGTGTCCTCCGTGTAAAGAAGAAATGCCTCTATTTAATAAACTTTCAAGTAAATATAAAGCAGAAGAATTAACAGTTTTAATGGTGGATTTAACAGATGGTCAAAGAGAAACAATGGATAAAGCTAAAAAATATATATTAGATAATGATTATGATATGAAAATTTTATTTGATAATGATGGAACTGCTTCAATAAATTATAATATTATATATATACCTAGAACTTTATTTATTGATAAAGATGGAAATATAATTGAAGATCATTCAGGAGAAATAACTGAAGATGAATTAAAAAGTCAAGTGCAGCTATTATTGAGTAAATGAGATAAACATTAAATTAAAATTAAAGTATTGATTAATCAAAGAAGTAAAATATATGGTGATTAAGTCACAGAATTAATTTGAAAATAAGACTATACTTTAAGTATAGGAAAAGAAAAATTTAAATTATAAATTGGAGGAGTTAATTATGGCTAGAATAATAAGCAGTAATGAATTTATTGAAAATGTTGAGAACTCAAAAGGAATAGCAGTTGTTGATTTTTTCGCAACTTGGTGTGGACCATGTAAAATGTTAGCTCCAGTATTTGAAGAAGCTAGTATGGAAGCTAGGGGGAAAGCTAAATTCTTTAAAGTTGATATAGATGCAAGTGAAAGAATAGCAGAAAAGTACGGAATATATGCAGTACCGACTATGATTGTATTTAAAGATGGGAAACCAGTGGAGAATTTAGCAGGCTTTATGCCAAAACAAAATATACTAAATAAAATTAATGCACATTTATAAATAATAGAATATAGGTTTAAATTCAGGCGGATTGCAAAAATCTACTTTTAAAAGTTTCGCTTTGTTTGAATAACTTTTAAAAGTGTATGAAGGCAGATTTGCAAATAAAGCGGTGGAATATGTTTAATCCATCGCTTTATTTAGTATAACTGTATCTAGATTATTATGATTATATATTCTGTATAGCTTAGCCTTAATCACACTTATTCTTACATTTAGCGCAATTAGGATTATACTCTGAAGATTCTAAGTGAATCATAATTTCGGAGTAATTTAGAGATTTTTTTATATCATTTTCAATTCTATCACATACGTCGTGAGCATCTTTAATTCGCATATTTTCAGGAAATACTAAATGTAATTCGATATACCTAATTCGTCCAGATTTTCTTGTTTTAAAGTTATGGTAGTTACAATAGATACTCGAAAACTTATTTATGCTATTTTGAATAATTTTGATTTCATCATTAGATAGCTTAGTATCTAAAAGTGGATTGAATGCAGAGATCAATAGTTCAATGGCTTCTTTTAATATAAATATGGCAACTAAAATAGCCACAACTGGGTCTAAAAAATTCAACTTAGTTATCCATATAAGAAACAAACCAATTCCTACACCTAATGATGTATAAACATCAGCTTTTAGATGAAGAGCATCCGCTTCAAGAGCTATAGAGTCTTCTTGTTTAGCAACCTTATATATTTTTCTGGAAACCATAAAATTTATAGCAGAGGAAATAAACATAACTATAAATCCAAGGCCAATTGATTCCACAGATCCAGGAATTATTAATTTTTTTACTGCTTCAATTATTATCCAAATAGAAGCTGATAGTATAAGAATTGCTTCAATTACGCCAGAAACATTTTCTATTTTTCCATGTCCATAGGGATGTATATCATCAGCTGGTTTATCAGATATTTTAACTGAAAAAAACGCTATTATAGCGGCTAACAAATCCATAGTCGAATGTATAGCTTCAGATATTATGCTTACTGAACCAGTAGCAAGTCCAACAATTAATTTTAGAGTTATTAGGATGCTATTTGATAATAGAGATAATCTTGCAACTTTAACTTTTGCATTCATATAAAACGCCTCCATAATTTAACATAAGTTTTATCATTTGATAAAACAAATTAACACTATAATATATTTATATGCTTGAAAAGTCAATAGGTTAATGTTGAAGTGTGTTATCAATTGATAATGATAGCTATTGTGATAAGAGTTAGTGTTGGAATTGAGATTATAATGATTAAATTAATCATTAGCTATGGAATAGGGTATAAGAATTATGCTAGATTTAAAATATATAAAAAATATATTACTGCGCAGGTCAATATGGCCCTTTTGAAAAAATGATTAGTAAATTTAAAGCCTGGAGATAGTGGCTCAGATGTTTTTGAGATACAAAGAAAAATGAAGGAAAAAGCTTATTATCCTGGAAATTTAGATGGCATATATGGAGAAGGAATGAAGCAATATGTAATAAAATTTAGGAAAGATAATAGTATTAAAGAATGTCATGATATTAATAAGGAATTCTATGAAAATCTTGGGATAACCCTAGTAGATTAAGTATATTTAATCTACTAAAGCTAACCAATTATTACATCATCAGCTGCAGTTGATTTAGCAGCATTATTATTATTATTATTATTATTGGTGTTGTTGCTGTTATTGTTGTTATTTTGTGTAGAATTAGAATTCCTAGATTCCTGTAATACAGTTAAATACTGTTGTTGTGAGGCTATTGTCAGTAGTAAACAACCTATACCCACAAGGAAATTTCCAATAACATTTATTTCATCAGCGTTTTTACCTTTTGCAAGTGAAATAGCAATTGCATTTGTTAAAATTAAAGAATCTTCAGGAGTTAAGTTTTCAAAACCTGTCATGACTTACACCCACTTATATGTAGTTTATAATTAATAACTATGATATTTACTTAAATAATATGAGTATATGATGTATTAAATAAATAATTATAATCTTCACAAGACGTCTCTAAATCTTTATGCTTTAAAGTAGATGTTAAAAATTAAAAAATATCTTTTAATACGAATATTTACTAAAAAATAGAACATTCATGGAATTATAACATATTATATTTTTGAAATAATAAACAAGGAAGAAAAATATGAATAATGATGGAATGTATTCAGTAGATTATTCATCTGAAACATCAGATTATAACTTAGAGAACGGATACAATAATAATTGGACATATCAGAATTCTAATTTCAGGTCTGTTCCATATTCTATGCTATTTGATGAAATGGAGTACGATTATAGGGCTGATATTCCACAATCATCAACTGGAAATAGCAAAATGGATTTGAAAGACTATGGACCACAACCTTTGGTAATTAACATTGATAAAGCTACAAAGCAAAATACCAACTTTCGTACTGCTTTATGGACAGGAGAGCATTTCCAAGTTACATTAATGAGTATCGATGTAGGCGATGATATAGGCCTAGAAATCCACCCAGATACTGATCAATTCATACGTATTGAAGATGGTCAAGGAATTGTTAAAATGGGAAAAAGCAAAGATAATCTAGAGTTTCAAGCAAATGCCCGTAATGACTTTGCAATCATTATCCCTGCTGGTACTTGGCACAATGTTATTAATACAGGTACGAAACCTCTTAAGGTATACTCTATTTATGCGCCACCTAAGCATCCACGTGGAACAGTGCATGTAACTAAACCTTCTGAATAAATTTTTTTATAAAATTAGAATTAAACTAATGCGAGTCTAACCTAGTAATTTATGATCATAGGGTTAGACTTTTTTAGTCAGTATAAATATACTGATTAGTATAAAACTGTTAGAATTATGTTAAGAAACTACAATATATGACAAATTAGTGCTATAATTACTTATATTGTTGCAATAGATTAGAACATAAGGGGGGACACGTTGCATGATTAAAAAGTTTAATTTAGGGACAAAAATAAGCATAATAATAGGATCAATAATTCTTGTGTGTTATATAGGAGTGTTTGCAAGTATATTAGTACAAATAAAGTCTAAAAGCATAATGGATAGTGAAACTTTAGCAAAAGAAATATCTTTATCTTATGCAGCACAAATCACATCTAACTTTGAAAAGCTAGAAACAATAGGTAAGGATTTAAGGGGGGCACTAACCAATGAAATTAAGCTTAATTCTCAGAATAGAGATCTTGTTATTGAAATTCAAAAAGAAATATTAAAGACTGATCCTGAAATTTTTGGAGTTACAGTTGCATTTGAGGCGAATGCATTTGATGGAAGAGATGATTATTATAAAGGCAGAAAAGAGTTTGCAGAGGATGGAAAGTTCATACCTTATGCAAGTAGAAATGGAGATCAAACAGTAGTATTACCAGCCTATGATGATCAGACAGATATGACATGGTACAATAAGCCAAAGGAATTAAAAGGAACTTATATTACAGAACCAACAGTTTATACTGTTAATGGACAAGATATTTCAATGGTATCTTTAGCTATGCCTATATTGGATGATAGTGGAAAGTTCTTAGGAGTAATATCTATAGATTATAAGCTCGATACATTAGAAAAACTTGTATTGGAAAAAACACCACTAGGAGGAACAGTTGAACTAATATCTAATCAAGGTATTTATGTGGCAAGTGGTGAAGATCCAAGCCTAAAGATGAAAGATGCAAAACAAAATAATGCAACTTGGGCAAAAGTTATAAGTGAAACTTCACAAGGTAAAGAATTTTATACTTACGGAACTTCGGTAAAAAAAGGACAGGAAGTTTTAATGGTAGCAGATCCGGTTAACTTAGAAAATACAAAGACTAATTGGATACTATGCAGCCAGATTCCAAAAGAGAAAACATTAGAAAGCTATAATAAAATATTTAATGTTATTTTAATTTCAGCAGTTTTATCATTATTAATTGTTATTGCTGTAATACATATTGTAATTAAAAGAATGACAAAAGGAATAAGATACGCGGAAGAACAAATGGAGTTACTGGCTAAAGGAGATCTTACAGTAGAGGTTGACAAAAAATATGTGGATAGAGAAGACGAAATAGGAAAAATGTTTAAGTCTATAAATGAAATGCAAAAATCATTAAGGAATATAATAACTGGTGTTAAAGGTGAATGTAATGTGGTTTTAGATTCAATAAACTTTACACAAGATAATATAGTAGACTTAAATAACCAAATTTCAGATGTATCCGCTACAACTGAGGAGTTATCTGCAAGTATGGAGGAAACGGCAGCATCTACAGAGGAAGTAAATGCTTCATCAGTAAATATGAAATCCATAATAAAGACCATGGAATCAAGAGTTGGAAGCGGAGAGGTAACAGCAAAGGAAATTGAGGAAAGAGCTAAAAAACTTAAATCTGATGCATTGCAATCAAGGGAGCAATCTAGCAGCATAACTTTGAAAATGCAAGAAAGCTTAAGCGTTGCAGTGGAGAAATCTAAAGCAGTAGATAAAATAAATGAATTAACAGTTTGGATATTAGAAATAACCGAGCAAACAAATCTATTAGCACTAAATGCAGCAATAGAATCAGCAAGAGCAGGAGAAGCTGGTAAAGGATTTGCAGTTGTTGCAGATGAAATAAGGAAACTTGCTGAAAACTCAAAAGAAACGACAATGGAAATACAGCAGATAAATAAAGAGGTTGTTGTGGCTGTGAATGACCTTAAAGGAACATCAAATGAAGTTATTAATTTTATTGGAACTCAAGTGATGAAAGATTATGACAAACTTGTAGACACAGGGGAACAATATAGAAATGATGCTATTGTATTTAATGAATTAGTTAGCACTATAGGTGAAATATCAGACGAGCTTATTAATTCCACAGAAGATATTATAACAGCTATAAATGAAGTTGCAGAGGCAACTAATGAAGGCGCTACAGGAACAACTTTAATTGCAAATAAGTCAAATGAGGTAGTTAATTTAACAGAAGAAGTTGTAGAACAAACACATAAGACAAAAGAATGTGCAGATAAATTATTAGAAGCAGTATCTATATTTAAGATATAGGGAATTAGCATAGAAAAATAGAAGCTTATAAAGGCTTCTATTTTTTATATAAAACTAATCTACTTTAAATTTTGAAACTTGTCTTTGATTTAATTGGGCACCAGATTTTTTAACTAAATCTCCATAATTCCTCCATAATTGACTTGTATAATTAGTTACATAGAAAATAATCAATTTATAAGTGTAAGGAGGAATTATATATGTTTTGTAGTGGTTTTGGAGGATATGGCGGTTTTGGGGCAGCAAGCTCTATAGGATATGGGGGAATGTTTTTAGCTATGGGAGTTAGAATGTTAATATTTATTGCATTAATTGTGCTTGCTTTTAAATTATTTAAAAACTACACTAATAAATCAAATGATGCAATGAAAATACTTAATGAAAAATTTGCTGGAGGAGAAATAACTCAAGAAGAATATTTGAAGAGAAAATCAGTACTTTCACAAAAGAATTAGGTTTATTATTAAGATTAGAGTGGAGAGATGTTTATGATTTAGTGTCTCGCTCTAGTCTTTTTTATAGGCTTACACTATAATATAATCACAAAAAGAGTGCTGGAGGTGTAAATGTGAATAATAAATTCAAAATATTAGTTGTAGATGATGAACAAAATATATTAGATGTAATAAAGGCATACCTCGAAAAAGACGGCTTTGATGTTATTACAGCCATGGATGGTAAAAGTGCGTTAGATATATATAGTAACGAAAATATTCATTTGATTGTTTTAGATTTAATGCTTCCTAAAATGACTGGTGAAGAAGTATGCAATAGAATCAGAGCAGTATCGAGTGTTCCCATTATAATGCTTACTGCAAAATCAGAAGAGGACGAGAAAATAGAAGGCATATCGATGGGAGCTGATGATTACTTAACAAAACCATTTAGTGTTCGTGAGCTTGTAGTAAGGGTTAGGGCATTGTTAAGGAGAGCTTACAGAGATTTTTCTCCAATGGCAGATATTTTGACTTTTAATAGTGGAGATTTAGAAGTAGATATTAAAAAGATGGTAGTTAAGAAACAAGGCGTGGTTGCAAATTTGACAACAAATGAATTTAAAATCTTAACAGTTTTTCTTTCAAATCCAACACAAGTATTTTCAAGAGAAAAATTAGTGGAAAAAGCTTTTGGAGCAAACTACGAAGGGTTTGACAGGACAGTTGATTCTTATATTAAAAATATTCGTCAAAAAATAGAAAGTAATCATAAGGAACCTACGTATATAACAACTGTATATGGAATGGGATATAAATTCATTCCGAGTAATGATGAGGTAAAAAAATGAAGGTATCTTTAGTGAAGAAATTGTCTTTAGGCTTTATTTTAGCAGTATTGGGTTCGATAATTTTAGCAAGTGCTATATCAAATTATACAGTAGGGAATAAATTTAAAGACTACTTAGTTGATGAACACAAAGAAAAAATAGATAATGCAGTAAAAATCATAGATGACCTATATGGTGGACAAAAAAACTTTTCACAAATAAATAATGATGAAATTCAAAGGTATGCTGAATTACAGGAATTATATATAGAAATTAGGGATTTAAATGATAATACAATATATACTTCAGGGAAATCTTATTTGCAGCATAGAGGAATGATGGGAAATGGAAACATGATGGGACCTATGGCTGGAATGATGCGTAATTATTCTGGGATAAACATGGGGGAATACACTGAAGAAAACTATCCTCTAAATATTGATGAAAAGGAAGAAGGCAAGATAATTGTGGGTTACTTTGGAACTTCTTATTTATCTTCTGCATCAGTAACGTTTATAAGTACATTAAATCACTCATTTTTGATATCAGCTATTGCAGCTTTAATATTTGGAGTTATTATTAGCATAATCATTTCAAGACAAATATCAAAACCTTTAGCTAAAATAACGGAAACTGCAAACGAAATGAGAAAGGGTAATTTAAATGTAAAGGCAGTGGTAAATTCAAGTACTAAAGAAATAGTTGAGCTGTCTGATTCTATGAATTATCTTGTAGAATCTTTAAATAGTCAAGAAATGCTAAGAAAAAGATTAACTTCAGATATGGCTCATGAATTAAGAACCCCTTTAACTACATTAAAAACTCATATAGAAGCATTTGCAGATGGAATTTGGGAACCAACTAGTGAGAGATTTGAAGTTTTTTTTGAAGAAATTGATAGAATGACTAAAATGATTGATGACCTTCGTGATCTATCAAAACTTGAGCAGACTAGTATAGGATTAAATAAAAGCAGGATTAATATTTCTAAAGAATTAGAAAAAATTATATATACCTTTAAACCACTTTATGGCAAGGAAAATTATGAGTTAGATACCAGTATAACTCCTAATATAGTAGCAATGATTGATGTGGATAAATTTAAACAGATTATGACTAATTTGCTTTCAAATTCTTACAAATATCTAAAACCTAACGGAAAAGTAAAAGTTGAATTAAAAAAGGAAAATGAGAATGTAGTCATTAAAGTTATTGATAATGGGATTGGAATACCTGAAAAAGATATACCTTATATTTTCGAGAGGTTTTATAGAAGTGATTTATCAAGAAATAAAAATACTGGAGGATCAGGTATAGGACTTACAATCACAAAAGCCTTAGTTGAAGCCCATGGAGGGAATATATCTTTAGAGAGTAAAATTAATCAAGGTACTAAATTTACTATTCATTTTCCGTTAAACCATCAATTATAACTGGTCAAAGAAGTTATAATATAGCTTTAGCGATGTAAAAGAAAAGGAAGATAAATTTTAATTATAAATGAATAAAAAATAGAACACTTTCAAAGAATAAAAATGGAGGTGTTTTATTATGCAAGTAAATTTAACGCAAAAAGAAAAAATGTTACTAGAAGACCAAAAAAGTCATGAAGAAATTTGTATACAAAAATATTCAAATTATGCTAATCAGGTACAAGATCCACAATTGAAACAAATTTGCAAGAATAATGAGCAAATTGAAAGGAGCCATCTTAATACAATTAATCAGTTACTAAGTGGCAATGTTCCTCAGATGAATCAACAACAAGGCGGACAACAAAACCAAGGTGTTGATCAAAATGTAAATAAATCTCAAAGTACTACAAGTAATTTGTCAGATAAGGAAATATGCTCAGATTTATTAATGACAGAAAAATATGTGTCAGGGGCTTATGATACTGCAATTTTTGAATTCAAGGATACTGAAGTACGAGATGTATTAAATCATATACAAAAAGAAGAACAAAAGCATGGAGAATCTATATTTAAGTATATGGAGAGTAAAGGCATGTATAATGTTCAATAATTAAAAAACATTATTAAAAGTATAAGAAAGTTTAGCTTTTTTTAGGCTGAGTTTTTTTGTACTTTTAATAATTTATATTTATGTTTTATAGGGTAAAATTGACTATATAAGAGTCTTAGTGATAAAATTTAATGAAAAGTTATTTTGTTAAATTAGTTGTAACAAAAAAATAGATTATATTGCAATTAAAAAACTAGAAACGATAAAAAATAGTTTTTATAATAATGGAGGAAAATGAATGATTTTTTTTGGACATTTGGGGTTAACAACTGAAGCGATAAAGGCATATGAAGTGATTTTACATAAAGATAATAAGTTAAGTGGCAAGGAAGTTTTTGTTGATTATAGATATGTTTTGATTGGATCAATATTACCTGATATTATTGATAAGCCAATTGGTGCTGGGGTATTTCGCAGTGTATTTCATAATAGCCGAATATTTGGACATACCTTGATGCTTTCTCTAGTTCTGATTTTGATAGGCATATATATGATAAATAGAAATGGAAAAAATAATATTTTATTCTTGGGTATCGCCAGTTCTATTCATTTAGTATTAGATAGCATGTGGTTATATCCTAATATATTGTTTTGGCCATACTTTGGATGGAAGTTTCCTGCAAGACCTGAAGGCAATTGGGTAAATAGTGATATTGTTAGACTTATTACAGATCCAACTTATTATTTGCCTGAATTAATAGGCTTTGCTATTATCGCATATTTCTTTATAAGACTTTTTAGGAAAAAAGAAATAAGATGTTTTTTAAATAAAGGAAAGTTATAGAGTTAATCGTGATAGGTATACTTGTGGGGAAAGGAATGACTTTTGATGAAGCCACTAGTGAGATAGAAGATTGGGAAACATCTGGTATATCTAAACTTTTAGATAAGAGTAAAATGACTCAAAGTAAATGAAAAAATAATATTATGTATCTACAAAACGTTAAAAACTCAAGTGATTCTAATAACAATTACTTGAGTTTTTAATTTTATGTTTTGGTGTTCAAAAAACAACTACTAAGCGGGTATTTCTGACTGTATTTAGTAAAATAATATACATTGATCTAGAAGTGAAAATTTATTAGAAAATTTAAATTATTAATTAAAGATATTATGGTATAATACCTAATTATAGTAATTTATCTTAATGGAAGGAAAAGTATAATGAATTTTGCTACCTGTCATTATATAGTGTGTAAATATGGATACAATTTTGAATGAAGAAAGAGACGTATTACTGCAGAAGAAAGATATAATAAAACAAGAATTAAAAGAAAAGAAACAAAAATTTGGAGAAGTAGGGGAAAAAATTAAAACTTTAAATAAACAAGTAAAGAGCTTTAGTGAAGAAAAGCAGGCTAATGAAAGAATATTTAATTATTTATCTCAAGATATTGAGAAATATGAAGAATCGTTAATAGAGCCCTATTTTGGTAGAGTAGATTTTAGAGAAAATATGGGGTTTACCGAAAGTATATACATTGGGAAAAAAGGTATAAGTAATAGCAAAGATGGAGAAGAAATTGTTGTTGATTGGAGAGCGCCAGTTGCGGATCTTTATTATAGCGGAACTGGTGGAGATGCGTATTACAAAGCACCACAAGGAATAGTTGAAGGAAAGCTAGAATTAAAAAGAAAATTTTTATATAAGAATAGTGATATAGAAAAAGTATTTGATGAAGGAATAAATAACATCATTATAAATGAAGAAGAAGGACAAAATTTAGTTGATGAGTTTTTAAAGATAAATCTTGAAGAAAGCAGTGGGAAAAAGCTAAAAGAAGTTGTTGCAACAATTCAGAAAGAACAAAATGAAATAATAAGATGGCCTAAAAATCTGCCTATAATAGTACAGGGGTCAGCAGGTTCAGGTAAGACAACAATAGCGTTACACAGGTTAGCCTATCTCATTTATAGATATAAAGAAAGCATGAGTGGAGATGAAATTTTAGTTTTAGCTCCTAATAAACTATTTCTAAGTTACATTTCAGATATTTTACCTAGCCTTGGAGCGGAAGAAGTAAATCAAAGTACCTTTGAGGAAATGGTATTATCAAAGTTAAAACTAAAAGGAAAAGTTTATAATAAGGATGAAAAATTATTAAGGATAATAGAAGAAAATGATGAAAATTTAAAAAAGCTTATTGTAAATTCAAGCAAAGTTAAAGGAACCATGCTATTTAAAACAATGCTTGATAGATATATAGCATTAATGGAAAAAGATGCAATTCATATTGAAGATATTAAAGTTGGAAATGAGATATTATTTCATAAAAAAGAAATAATGAGGTTATATATAAAAGATCTAAAAGCTTATCCTATTAACAAAAGAAAAAAGGAGATAAAAAGATATTTAAATTTAAAAATAAAAGAGAGAATAGAAAGTTTATTAATAGAAATAGATAATGAATGGGAAAAGAAAATAAGAGAAATAAGAAGGGAAAATGAAGATTCACCAGAAAGAAGAAAATCGCTTATAAGTCTATATGAAGAGAGAGACAAAATAAAGGAAAATGTAAAGAGTAACGGTAAAAAGGAATTTAATAATTACTTTAAAAATTGGAAGGATATAAATTCAAGAGATATCTATTATAATTTTTATAATGATGAGTTATTTGAAACAGCAACTGGAAGTAAGATTCCTAAGGTATTGGCAGATTATATGAAGGAGGAATTTAATAGTAATTTTGAGAAGAATATAATCGATGAAGATGACTTGCCAGCTCTTGCATATATAAGAATTTTACTTGAAGGAATTGATGAGGAAGAAAAATTTAAATATATTATAGTAGATGAAGCTCAGGATTATAGTCCATTCCAAGTATACTTAGTTAATAGTTTTGCTAAAGGTAATGCGTTAACTTTAGTAGGGGATTTAGCTCAAGGTATTTATTATTATAAAGGTCTAAAGACATGGGAGGATATAACGAAACAAGTTTTTGAAGGAAATGCAACCTATATTCAGCTGACGCAAAGCTATAGATCAACAGTTGAAATAATTGATTTTGCAAAGAAGACGTTACAATCTCAAAATTTAGGACTTAAAGATGCTAAACCAGTTTTAAGACATGGTGAAAAGCCTAAAATAGTAAAGATTTATAGTGAGCATGAATATACTTCAGCTATAGAGAAAATCATTAATGAAGTGCAGAACTACGGAAAAAGAACAATAGCAATAATTACAAAAAATATGCTACAAGGTGAAGAGATATACAAACTTCTAAAAGGAAAGAGCAAATATAATTTTGAACTAATATTAGGCAAGGAAAAAGAAATAACAGAAGATTTAATAATAATTCCATCATATTTAACAAAAGGATTGGAGTTTGATTGCACAATAATATTGAATCCAAGTGAAGACAACTATAAAGAAAACATTTTAGATGAAAGGTTATTATATGTTTCATTAACTAGGGCATTACATTTAGAATATATAATAATAAAAGATGAGGCTACAAATTTAATTTAGAGAGAAATTATTTGCTATAAAAGTTAGTGGAAAGGAAAGAACATATAGGCTAATACATTACTTAAAGTTATAGAAGTTTAAGTTGATTATATAATAAAAGATTATTAACATATGCCGTTTATATATTATGATGATATTATTAGTGGCATATGTCAATAATCTTTATTAAGTAAAAAAGATAAATAAATAAATTTGAAAGTTTTTGAATTTATTTATCTATAAGTTCATCAATATGAACTGTAACATAATTATCGGATTTAAGAGTTTTAACTATTTTTTGCAATGGAGAATTTTCATCATAGGTTACATTAAGTTTATTATCATCAATATTAAAATGTACATAATTTAATTCAACAAATGGATGATAATAAAAACTATGAAGTATATCAGGATCATCATTATTAAGCCCATCAGTTATGGATGTAGGGTCTGAATTGTGTACATATCCTAAAGGTGTTGGAACAAATAAATGGTAGTCATCTAAATTATATATATTGTTTCGTGTACTGTCGAAAGGTTCATATATAAATTGAAAATAATCTTCAATAACGTTTCTTTGAAGTTCAGTTTCCCCATAATGAGGACTTTCGTAGTAAGAAATAGGAATATTTAAAGCACTTGCAGTATCAATTCCCTTTTCGACTATAGCACGTACTTGATCAACTGTATTATTCACATCTTTAGTCATTTCATTACCAGGTCCACTTTTTTCATCATCATGTTGATGAGTATAACCATGCAGTCCTATTTCACCACCTTTATTAATGAGATAATCTAATAGATTGACAAATCCAACATTTGTTATATTGTCAGTTGTCAATAAATCATTATCAATATTCTCAGTAGGAGATTTAAATCTAGGAATCCAGCTAACGTGATATTTCATTCCTTGTGAATAAAAAAGACTCGCCATTAATTTTATTTTTGTTTGATTTTTATCACTAGAATAATTACCTCCACATCCGAAATCTTCTAATCTTATTAAAGCAACTTTATCACTATAAGATATTGAAGAATTTTCAGGTATTGAGACGCTGTTATCAAGTAAGCTTATATTATTGTTTTTAAAGTCAAAAATAGCAATTAAATTAAAAAGTTCCTCTATATCAGAAATAGAAATATAGTTAACGCCATCATTATTTATCAGATCCCCACGAAGAGAGCCTGTCCTAGAATTTTTAGTATAAGAATTTTCAGTTAAAGAAATTTTATCATCTTTGTTAGATAAAGAAATTTTATTATTTGAAATATCAATAGTATAGTTGAGTTTATTACAAATAAAATTGAGTGGTATATAGTATCTCTGTGATTTAAGCAGCATAGGAACATTAGTAATATTAGATTCATCTAAAATATTTAAACTTATGCTGTTAACCTTTGTTACAGGTCTATCTTCGAATTTGATTTTTGGAGTATATGTGCTTTTAAAAGTATTATCTGGAAGTGAACTAGCATATACAGTATTGTTTATAACAGTTAAATCCTTATCTAAAAACTTGTAGTAAAAAAGTGGATGAAAGAATATAAAAACTGATAAAGATATTGATAATATTAAAAAAATGGATACTTTCTTTTTCTTTTGCATAAATTTTTCCGCCTCTTTATTAATAAAATAATTTCCAAAAAATATACTACTATAAGTTTGTGACAAATAGTTGTCATAAATATATGCAATATGAATAAATTATTCTTTAAACATCTCTTTTGAGATTGATGACTCTCAACAATTAGCTTGATAAGTGATGGAAGATATCTAAAGAAATAGCAAATGTGTTATTTTTAGATTTTTTGTTCTATTTTCTTTTCTCTATAATAAGCAATAGTTGATTATTTAGGGACTTTAATTAATTCGCTTTTGCTTATAAAAATCTTTTTAGAAGTATATATTTATCACGATTAACTTATTTAAACAATTTATACAAATACTAAGAGTTCAAAATAGATTAAGATAGTTTTATTACTAAACGATATCAAATCATATGCCTATAACATTTGAAGAACTATTATAAAATTTTATAAATTAGAAATTTAAAAGATTATACACGCTTCATAAATTAATAGTTTAAGTTTAATATGTATGATAATATATGAATTTATGTACATAACAGGTAGTCTAAGTAAAAATAGACTACCTGTTTTAATATACAGAAATTTTATTATAATATTGCACAATATATATAGGTTGCAGCATTAACCAGGATAAAAATATAACACAATTTTCAAAAGAATAATCTAAAAAGTCATATGTGTGATAAAGTCACAGACAATAATAACTATATAAATTAAACTTAAATTAAGATATATTGCAATGCAGAAAACGAGATTAATGAATATATCTTGAAGATATAAAAGAATAGCAATTTTATGATTTCCAATACTAGTTAGTTAATTAAAAGGAGAGATTCTTATGAATAAAAAGATTATTATTGTTGGTGGCGTTGCAGGTGGTGCATCTACAGCAGCTAGACTTAGAAGGCTAGATGAAAATGTTGATATAATTATGGTGGAAAAAGGTGAATACATATCTTTTGCTAATTGTGGACTTCCATATTATATAGGAGAAACTATTGATGAAAGAGGAAAATTAATAGTTCAAACAGTAGAAGAAATGAGCAGCAAGTTTAATTTAGATATAAGAAATTTAAATGAAGTTATAAGTATAGATAAAGAAAATAAAAAGGTTAAAATAAATAATTATAGAACAAATGAGGAATATGAAGAAACTTATGATACTTTAGTTTTATCTCCAGGCGCAGCTCCACTTAAACCGGTGATACCTGGGATAAATGAATGTGATAATTTATTTACTTTAAGGAATATACCAGATACAGATAAAATTAAATCTTATGTAGATAACAACAAGCCTAAACATGTAACTGTAATCGGAGGTGGATTTATAGGACTTGAAATGGCCGAAAATCTTCATGCTAGAGGAATTGATATTACACTTGTAGAAGCAGGTGAGCAGGTAATGGCTCCTCTAGATATAGAAATGGCAAGTATAATACATGAACACTTAATTGATAAAAATGTAGAATTAATATTAAAAGATGGAGTGTCTGCATTCGAGAGTAAAGGTAAAAAGATAATACTAAGTAGCGGAAAAGAAATCACAACTGATATGATTATATTATCAATTGGTGTTAAGCCAGAAACAACAATAGCAAGAGAAGCTAATCTTAACTTAAATGAAAGAGGCGCAATAGTAGTTGACAAATTTATGAAAACTTCTGACCCAAGCATTTATGCATTAGGAGATGCCGTAGAAGTTATGGATTTTGTAAATAAAAAGCCAACAATGATTCCACTTGCTTGGCCAGCTAATAGACAAGGAAGAATAGTAGCAGATAATATATGTGGAAAAAATACTGAATACAAAGGAACTCTTGGATCATCAGTTGCAAAAGTGTTTGACTATACGGTAGCAACAACAGGCAATAACGAAAAGATACTAAAGAGATTAGGGATAGCATACGAGACTATTCATATTCATCCAGGCTCTCATGCTGGATATTACCCTAGATCATTCCCAATAGCTTTTAAATTGCTATTTGATCCAAAGTCAGGAAAAATATTTGGGGCTCAAGGTGTAGGACTTGATGGAGTTGAAAAAAGAATAGATGTACTTTCAGCTGCTATTAAAGGAAATTTTACAGTCTTTGATTTACAAGATTTTGAACCTTGTTATGCACCTCCATATAATTCAGCAAAAGATCCTGTTAATATGCTTGGATACTATGCATCAAATATTATTGAAGGATTTGAGAAAACAATTCAATGGAACGAAATAGATAAATTAGACAAAGAAAAATCATTAATAATTGATGTTAGAGAAGAGTTCGAATTAGTTGCGGGAGGTTTTGATAATTCTATTCATATTCCTCTTGGGCAATTAAGAAGTAGATTGAATGAAATTCCAAAAGATAAAAACATATACGTAACTTGTCAGGTTGGACTTAGAGGATATGTTGCTTGCAGAATTCTAGAACAAAATGGAATACGGTGCGCAAATATAGATGGTGGTGTAAAGACATATCTATATGTAAAAAGAGCAGAAGAAAGCATTAAAAATCAATATGAAAATAATGAAGAAATAAAAGATGAGGTGGCTGTAATGAAATTAGAAGATCTAGATATAACAGAAATAAATGCAAATACTACGTTAAATGCATGCGGTCTGCAATGTCCAGGTCCAATAAAAAGAGTATTTGAAGAAATTAAGAAGATGGAAGATGGCAATATATTAGAAGTTAAAGCAAGTGATCCTGGATTTACAAAAGATATAAAATCATGGTGTGATTCAACAAGAAATACTTTATTAAAATCTGAATTTGATAATAAAGAAAAAGCCTTCATAGCATATATTCAAAAGGGAACATCAGCAACCTTAAGGAAAAATGTTTCTTCACCAAATGTTGTGGAAAAGAATGGAGCAACATTGGTTGTATTTAGTGGAGATTTAGATAAAGCAATAGCTTCATTTATAATAGCAACAGGAGCAGCATCTATGGGGAAAGAAGTTACTATGTTCTTTACATTCTGGGGGCTTAATATACTAAAGAGTGCAGATAAGCCTAGTGTTTCTAAGGATATGATGGAAAAAATGTTTGACTTTATGTTACCAGCTCATCCTGGGAAATTACCGTTATCACAAATGAACATGATGGGAATGGGACCTGCAATGATAAAGCAAATAATGAAAAAGCATAATGTCGATAACCTAGAAACTTTAATAAAAAATGCTATAGACATGGGGGTTAAAGTTGTTGCATGTTCAATGAGTATGGACTTAATGGGAATAAAAAAAGAAGAATTTATTGATGGAGTTGAAATAGGTGGAGTTGCTTCATATCTGGGGGCAACAGAAGATTCTGGATTAAATTTATTTATATAGTATATAATATCTGCTATTCTTGATATTATATTTAAGGATAGAGTTTAGTAAGAAAATAGACTTTGTGAAAAAATACAATATGGAAAATAAAAAAGTGCTTAAAAAATTCCATATAAAATCTTTATAGGCTTCATATTATTAATTGAAAAATAAAGATATATGAAGCTTATAGTATATTTTTAAAAGGAGATGACTATCATTTTAGAATATAAAGTTATATTTCATATAGATGAACTAAGTAAATGGAGTATAGTCCTAAAAAATACAAATAATTTATTGGAGGCTATAAATATTAACAATTTTAATATTGAAATTTTAGCAAATTCAGAAGCTGTAAAGGCTTATGCTTACGATAATGAATTAGATTTAAGGATTAGCAGTGAAATGAAAGAGTTAGATCATAAAGGGATTAAGTTTGTTGCGTGCAACAATGCGTTAAAATCTTATAGTATAAAAAAGGAAGATTTAATGTCGTTTGTAGATATTGTTCCTACCGGAATTTTGGAACTTGTAAATAAGCAAAGTGACGGTTATAGTTACATAAAACCATGAATAATTTATAGTTTTAAGTATTTTAACAAGCAGATTATTTATTTAGAAAAGCTCTAATATTTATTTTCCAAGGTCATTCCAATGAGCATAAGCCTCATTTAAAGCAATAAGTGAACTAGATTTATCTCTAGCCATTATGGCACCGCGAAGATGTGAGATGCATATATTAAATTGATTTATTTCATCTCTTTCAGAACTAAATTGAACTCTTTTGGCTATTTTTTTCCATGAATTAGAGAGGTTGTCTGTTTTAATATTGGCACTTTCCCAATTTCCTGATTCTATATCCTGTATAAGTAGCTGTATTGATTCAGGAATGTTATCATCATTGCCCATAGGTTCCTTCAAAATATTGCCACTAAGCATGATTAATACAAAAAAAATTAGTGCAACTATAGGTATCGATATTACTAAAAATTTTCTCATGATAAATTCCTCCTTTAATATGGTCCTTTATAATCACCAATATCAGTTACTTTTACCATATGATCATCATATTTGTCTATATATAAGGAGCCAGAAGGAGTTAAGGTCGCAAGAAATACTTCTGAAACATCCTTAACTTTATGAATTTTTAGTTGATTCATAAGCCATTTTTCAGTCTTATTAAGTTGTTTCAAATTTTCATTTATAAGAATTCCATCATATATGAGTTCAGTACTTATACCGCTTGGTTCTTTTTGAATACTCATATCCTTAGGTGTTAAAGGTTCATACTCTGGTTTCTTTAGAACAGATAATTGGCCATTTGGCTCAATAATTGCAAAATCTACTTGAGACAAATCAAAAATATCTTTAACTCTTAATAGTCCCATGAGATCTGATGCTGTATATTTCATTTTTTTTAATGCACTTTCCATTATCTTGCCATTCATAATTACAATTGTAGGTTCGCCTTCGATATATTTTGCAGCGTATCTCCATTTCTCGGTAATGTACTCCATTAAATATCCAAGTAAACACCAAGTAAGCAATCCGACAAAATGAGGCCATGCCCTGCTTGATAAGTCCGTAGTAAGAGTTGCAGCAATTGATCCAATTGTTATTCCAAGGGCATAATCAAAGAATGTCAGTTGGCTTATTTGTTGTTTTCCAAGTATCTTTGCGAAAATAAGTAAAGAAAAGAATGCAATAATAGCACGCACAAAAACTACTAATCCTTCATTCAATTATCAGTACCTCCGATCTTAACAGGATATATTTATTATTCTACTTGAATTATATTTTATACTGTTAAATTAATTTTTATGTAGTTCCGGAAGAATAAAAGGTTTTTCGGAGGTAGCAAATAAATACATAAAAACCGAGAAGGAATCATTAGGACGTGTATGGCTTATATCGATCTTTACTTTTATAGATTATTGTTTCCACGCTATCTCTACAGGAACAATTGGAAAGGCATTGATAGAAAAAACTAAAGGAATCAAAGAAAAATTAGCCTTACAACATTGCTATCATAATAATTTCTGTTTACTATTTTGGAATTTACATATATAAATATATAACATAAGAGTTATTTTTGATTTTTAAGAACAAATAGAACCGATATAATGAATTACTAAGTTCTATTGGTTTTTTTTAGTTATTTTTTTAGGATGTTTTTAATTTTAATGAAAGCGCCTTGGCTTGAAGGGGATACATATCTTTCCTTTGGATATCTGTCTTCTACTGCTTTTATGTATTTATCTATAATAGAATCAAAATTAGTGGATTCTGTCAGCTTAAAGTATGTATATTGCTTGTTTTCTAGGGAATGTATATTATTTTTGAAATAAGAATGAATCTTCATCCAATTAAATTGTTTTGATATATTTTTCTGATTAAATCCAGTAGCATAGCTTCCTGGCTCTATTAATATTACAGGAATATTAACATTTTTAAGTTCTTTAAGTTCTTCGTTTAAAGACGGACATATGGATTCCAGTGCAAATTTAGTTGCGCAGTATGGAGATAAAAATGGAATGGGGGAGCGTCCAGCCAAAGATGATACAAAAATTATCCTTCCTTTTTTTCGAGGAATCATTTGTTTTAATACAAGTTGAGTCAATTCAATTGGACAAAAAACGTTTGTTTCAAAAGTTTCCCGATATATATCAGAATCCACTTCAGCCACTGAACCTGAATTTCCAATGGCTGCATTATTTATTAAAACATCAATTTCAAGATTAGTTATCTTCAATCTATCATTGCTATTTAAAATATCCAATTTAAAGCTTTCAATAGGAAGGTTATATTTTTTATTGAAAGAGTTAATTTCATTGGCTTGTTCTTCAGTATGAGTTGTTGCATAGACATAATGACCTCTATTTGCTAAAGCAAATGAAGCTTTACGTCCAAGACCGGAACCACAGCCGGTAATTAGAATTTTTTTCATGAGATCACCTTAATTTACTTAAGTATAGTATATGATATTTATAAATTGTATTTTTGAATAAAAACTTAAAAATGCAATTTATATGAATACATTTATGTAAGAGTTACGTTATTATTATCTCTATATTTAACAAAAATATTAATAGAGTGAATATATTTATAGATGAATTAAATTAATATAGCTTAAATACCGCACGTTCACAATAGGAATTTGCGGTATTTTATTTTAAAACTATTTAATTATGAAATTAAAAATACAGAGTATTATATGTCTAATAAGTTAGACTTTTGATTATAGAATGGTTATTTGAGATTCTTCATCAACTCTTTGGATAGCGCCAATTATTCGTAATAAAGTACCAATACAAGAATATGTGAAACCAATAGTTATATTTATATTAGGGGTAATAGTAAAGTTAGTATTACCTTCTTGAATATTGTTATATACTTCGTAAAGTCTAATAAAAGAAAAATTAATATATGAAAGAACGACATATATGCCAAGGCAACTTGCAAAAGCGGCTATTTCACTTGGGGTTGGATGTGAAATATCAGATTGTTGTTGAGTCAGACTATTTTGTTGCTGATTTTGTGCATATTTTTGCCCTAAAGATTGATATACTATAATATATTGGCTAATATGGTTGATGTGATTATACACAGCTGATTTAATTACAAATGAATTTATCAAAAATTTTGTTTCAATAATTAAATAAGTTGTACTTTAAAGGCGTATGAAAGTTTAGTGAATGAAACATAAAGATTTAATATAGAATATTTTCTAAAGAAATAAACAGGTATGATTTTATATAAAGAAATCATACCTGTTTATTTTTATTTAAAAGACAAATTAAATTATAATATATTTATTTTAGAATGTCAGAAGTTTCAGACATTAATAATAGGGTATCATTTATTTTAGGAACTCTATCCTCATTAGTTAAGACAGTTAAATAGTCTCCAGGCAAAATAACAGTATCTCCCTTAGGAATTATTTCATTTTCGCCACGTCTAACTGCTACAAGGAGACAGCGAGATGGCCATTTTACATCTTTGATTTGTTTACCATCTAACTTCGATCCTATACATACAGCAAATTCCAGTATAGCTTTATTTATCTTATCGCCAATGGGTGTTCTATCACCTTGATTTTGCAGAAATTTTTCTAGTAAAGCTTCATATATAGGCTTAGAAGCAAGAAGGTCTGCTACAATATATGATATTACCGAGACAATAGCCAAAGCAAGCAAATGGTTAAATGAACCTGTCATTTCGGTAATTAGGATTGTTCCTGTTATTGGCGATTTTACTACTGAGGCGAAATATCCAGCCATAGCTAAGATTATAAAATTATTTATGTAAATGATATCTAAGTGAGCAATATGCATAAGAACTTCGCCATATACATTTCCAATTAGTGCTCCAATTGTAAGTAGCGGAAGGAAAATTCCTCCGGGAGCACCTGAGCCGAAACTAGCCATAGTAAATGAAAATTTAATAACTAGAATAATAACTAATAATATTAAAGAAAATTTACCTTCAGTTAATGAAGTTATTAGTTCATGACCTCCACCTAAAGCTTCTGGTAATAAAAGACCTAGGGCTACTGATAATAATAGAGGAATTATAATTCTAAATTCTTTTTTTAGCCAAGCTTGTTTTATATATAGGTTTTGCGTCTTTAAAAGAACTTTATTAAAAAGGACCCCGAGAAATCCTACAATTACACCTAATATGATTACATAAAAGTAAAAGTTTAGTGGCAATGTAGCAAAAGCTCCAAAATTAAATACTGGCTTTAGTCCAAAGAAGCTGCTTGCAATAAAATCTGCTGATAATGCAGAGGAGAGTGCAGAAAGTAAAATTAATGGTGAAAAGTTTTTATGAACTTCCTCTAATGCAAACATTGCTCCAGCTAAAGGAGCGTTAAATGCAGCTGCAAGTCCTGCACTAGCACCACTAGTAATAAGATATTTTTCCTCAATTTTTATTCTTTTAAAGACTTTACTAAATCCTTGTCCTATTGCTGCACCTAATTGAACAGAAGGACCTTCTCTTCCTAATGAAAGGCCAGAACCTATTGAAAGGACACCTCCAAAGAACTTGCCGAGAATGACTTTCCACCAAGTCATATCTAGTTCCCTAAGTAAAACTCCTTCAACCTGAGGTATTCCACTACCACTAATCATAGGTTCGTTTTTTACCATCAATCCCACTATGTAGCCAATGACTATCAGCAGCATAATCCATGGTAATATAATAATGGGGTTAATTGATATAAGCTTATAAATATAACTTAAAAGATATCCTGCTTCTTCAAGTGCTAAACGATATAGCACAATTACTAAACCAGTTACCATACCTATGCATATTCCTTCAAATACAAGTTTTAATTTAAAACTATGCCAATGAAACAAAGTGCTATAGGTACTCTGTTTTTTTTCCATTTCTATTCCTCCAATTTATTTACATGAAAATTATTTGCTATATAATTATACAAACATATATATGTTATCATATGTATGAGAACATGTTAATAGTTAATGTGATTTTTAATTTTATTAAAGGTGAATAATTCATAACAAATTTGCACTAGTTTATAAATATAAAAAAGACTGCCTTTTCTCTAAAACTGAAAAAGCAGTCAATTAGTTCTTATTAAATATATTATAATTTAAGCTTAAGCTCCAATTATTAATTAATATTCTTTACCCAAATATTCATATCTTCAAAAGTGCCACATATATTGCAGTTGTTTACCATTCTTCCTGTAAATTTATAATTATGCTTACTTAATACAAAGTTTATACTAGGGTTTATAGCCCTACATAAACTATATAAAGTAAGAAAACCTTTAGATTTAAGATCGCATTCTAAAGAATAGATTACATTTGCAAGAATCCCTTTACCTCTATATGCAGGGGAAGTAGCGCAGTCTGTTATTTCAGCATTTAAATTTTCCATATCCATATCTTTTCATTCTAACGTTACTTTTTGGCGACAAATTCTTTCATCCCTATAGAGTTTTTCAAGACCTTTATATTCGTCTTTCTTAGATTTATCACATATTCCACAATTCTTGCATTCATGGCTTTTATCAGAAGGTTCAGTATAGGTGCACAATGTACCTTCATAATTTCTTTTACAAATTAAAAACTCCTCTCAAACGTTAGCATATTTATTTGTAAATTCTAATTGATTATTGAATATCTGCGGCTATTAGACTATCAAGATTATTATTAGAGTCAAAATTATTTTCATGAGCATATAAATCTTTTATTATCTTTGATAAGCTTAAAACATCACTCATTTCATAGAATCCAATCTTATCTTGTATAAAACTTATTGCATGGATTGCTCCACTGGCAAAAACTTTTCTCGAAAAGGATTCATGAGAAATTGTAATTCTGTCATTTTCTCCAACAATCATAACTTCATGTTTTCCAACAACACCACCAGCTCTAACTGAATTAATTGGAATATTTTCTTTAGAAATATCCTTACCTAAGTAAACTAACCCATCTTTTATTTCATTAGCTATCTTTAAAGCAGTACCAGATGGAATGTCCTTTTTTTCTCTATGATGTATCTCAGAAATTTGAAAATCATAATTATTTAATAGGATGGAAGCTAATTTGGTTAATATCATCAGCACATTTACTCCAAGAGTTATGTTGGGAGCATACACTATGCCAGTGTGATTTCTATAGGCTAGATTTCTTATTTTATCTAAATCTACTTCTGAAAATCCTGTGGTACCTATTATCATATTAATCCCCATTTGAGATATTGTTCTAGAGTTCTTTAAAGTAGCTTCAGGCGTAGAAAAATCGACTACGACATCTGGCCTGCAAAGTACAAGTGTTTCTTCTAGTTTATTAGTTCCTTCAATTTTTATACCAATTTCTTGAATTCCAATTACTTCACCTAGATCAATATGCTTTTTCAAGCTCCCAGGGCTGCACATGGCAGCTACAATTTTTATATTCCTTTGGTTGAATATCATTTTTGCAATTTCTTTTCCTGTTTTTCCAAGTCCAATTAAACATACTTTTAACATAAGAAGCCTCCTTTTTTAAATTACTAGTTAAAAAATAATAAGCTATAGAGAAGTCTCTATAGCTTATTAAGCAATAATATTTATGGGTATACTAAAAAAAGTATATTAGCAGTATACAAAAACTTCTCTTCAACGCTTACGAGATTAGCTGACGGATTCGGATTGAAGAAAAATAACCCTACTTATCCTAAAATAAGATTCACCCCAAAAAATGGTTCTCCCGCTCAAAAAGATTCAGCGTTATAATTATTCTTTTTTTTGTCATTATCTGTATATAAGCATATCATTTCAACATATATATGTCAATATATATAGATACGTATATATTAAATCAAATATTGGCTTTTGCTTAACATATATATGAATTTAATATTTTAGAAATTATAATAAATAATTTTAAATATTCATAGGATTTTTGAATATATAGCATAGCAAAAAGGATATTAATGTTTAGTATATATTGACGCATATATATGTTGGTGTTAGTATAATTAAGTCATAGTATATTTATAAGAAAATAGAGTGATTTATAATAAGACTTAATTATATATGGAGGTTATTTATGGATAACAAGCTTACATCAAAAGAGGAATTAATAATTAAAATGGAGGAATTAATATCTAATAATGAAGGTCCTTTTAGCATAGTTGTTGCAGATATTGATGATTTTAAGAATTTAAATAATTTATATGGTAACTCTATTGGAGATGAGGTGATAAAAAAGCTTATTTCAATTTTAAATAACAATTTATCTTCAACAGACATGATATTTAGATCAGGTGATGAATTTAATATTCTACTTGTAAAAAAGGGAGCTGAAAGAAGCTTTATGGAGCTTGAAGAAATAAGAAGGTATTTATCAGATAATACATTTAATTTAGATGAAAATTCTGATGATAATGTTTATTTTACTTTAAGTTTCGGTGTAGCGAGTTATCCAAGAGATGCTAAAAATGTAGTTGAACTTTTTAGAGTAGCTGATAGTGCATTATTTAGGGCAAAAGAATTAGGTAAGAATAGAGTATGTCTTTCTGAAGCAGAGAGTATGGTACTAAAATCTAATTATTTCACTAAGACTCAACTTGATAGATTATCAAGGTTGTCAAAAGCAAATGATAGAACCGAAGCATTTCTTCTTAGAGAAGCCCTAGATGATTTGTTTAAAAAATATAGCAAATAGTCATTAAGCGCATTGAGCAAATCTTGATTATTAAATTAATGTGTAATATAATATATAATATAAAATGAATTAATGTGGTTAGATACGGTTGGGCAAATTATATAATTTGTTTTCAAGCAATTAGTTTCTGGGGTGGGAAGCTCTTTTTTGAGTTTTACCGCCTCTTTTTTTATGGAGATTTTTAATAAAGCCAAAACATTTTTAAGTAATATTCTAGCTAGCATCGCATTAAAAAGGAGGGTAATAATGAAAGATAAAATAAAAACTAAAATATTAAGTCCATTCTTATACTTTTTAAAAAGTGAGTCTTCTAGTGGTATAATTCTTTTAATTTGCGCTATTGCAGCAATTATAATTGCAAATTCGAGCTTTTCAGGAGGCTATGAGCACATATTCCACACAAATATAACGATTGGATATGGTGTGTTTTCATTATCAATGTCAGTTCTTCACTGGATTAATGATGGATTGATGGCTATATTTTTCTTAGTTGTTGGTATGGAAATAAAAAGAGAGGTTGTGTTTGGGGAACTAAAATCTTTTAAAAGGACAATACTTCCAATATCTGCAGCTATAGGAGGAATGATTGTGCCTGCAATTATTTATGCATTATTTAACTATAAGGAGCCAACCATTACAGGATGGGGGATACCCATGGCAACAGATATTGCATTTGCACTTGGAATGCTTTCTTTAGTTGCAAAAAATGCTCCAAAAGGAATAGTTGTATTTCTTACTGCACTCGCTATAGTTGATGATTTGGGTGCTATTATAGTAATAGCAATATTTTATAATAGTCAAATTTCATGGATAGCGCTTTTATTAGGATTAATAGTTTTTGCTACGCTTATCTTGGCTAATAAATTTAAAATTAAATATACATCTATTTATATTATTTTAGGTATAATTCTATGGATTTGTCTTTTAAAATCCGGTATACATGCAACAATTGCAGGAGTCTTACTAGGCATGTCATTGCCAATTGGAGAAAATATTCATAAATTTAAAACTTCAATATTGTATAAACTCGAACATATTTTAACACCATGGTCTAGCTTTGTGATTATGCCAATATTTGCGTTTGCAAATGCAGGTATAATAATTAATACTGATAATTTTTCAGGCAGTTTGTTTTCACCAGCTTCATTAGGAATTATATTTGGTCTTTTTGTAGGAAAGCAAATTGGTATATTTGGAACTTCATTTATTTTAATAAAATTGAAAATAGCTAAGTTTCCATCTAATGTAACCAAAAGACATTTATATGGTGCAAGTGTTTTTGGTGGCATTGGATTTACTATGTCAATATTTGTGTCATCATTGTCATTTGCAGATGCCAATATATTATCTGAAGCAAAAATGTGTATTATGATTGCATCAATTTTAGCTGCAACATATGGTACAATAGTATTTAAATTTATAAATTTTAAAAATGAGAAATTAAGCTACAAACAAAGCTAAAGGCTATAAGCATTGAATTTTCAATGTTTATAGCCTTTACTTAATCCACTTTATTAGAATCATCACTAGGATTTACATCTAGAGCTATTCAAAGTTTTGCTGATATTATAGTATTTAATTTATTAATTGAATTAGATAGGCTTCCAATTTGTTTTTCCAAGCGGATTAGTAATATGCAGTTACCGCTATAGGAAAACCATTGTTAGCCACGATACTAATTAATTCATTAGTATCCATTATGTTATCACCTCCTATTAAAGATATATGGCTAACATGTATATTTAACATGGTGAATTTAAATACAAGTTGATATTTGATGACTAGTTTAACAATAGAATATTTAAAATTGTTAAATTTTCGATATTATCAATTGCAATTCATAGTAGTGCTTTCATAAAAGTAATACAGTGCCATTTTTTAAATATGAGCTTTGGATATACGTTTAAATATCGTATGATGCTAATATGGCAAAGAATAAATATTGTGAAGAATATTACCATAGAAGAATACATGTTCTTCAGAATATTAGAATTTAGAAAATTGATGTATAATGTATTAAGAAATATCAATAAGAAAAGGAGGATACATAACATATGCTTGTACCTAATAAAAATCCAAAAGTATATGATCAAGTGATAGAGAAAATTAAGGATAAAATAAAATATGGAGAAATAAAAAAGGGAGATAAATTACCTACGGAAAGAGAGATGGCAGAATCTCTTGAGGTATCGCGTGCATCTGTGAGGGAAGCGATGAGAGCTTTAGAAGTCATAGGATTAATAGAAAGCAGACATGGAGCAGGAAATTATATACGAACAAATTTTAATAACTCGTTGCTTGAACCTCTTTCAATAATGTTTATGCTGCAGGAGAGTTCGCCAAAAGAAATGTATGATTTAAGGGAAACGCTAGAACTTCAATGCTCTAAATTAGCGGCTAAAAATATAGAAGATAGTGAGCTTGAACTCTTAACAGAATTATTGGACAAGATGTATATTGCTAGTAATGAAGAAGAAAGTGTTGAATTAGATATTAAGTTCCATCAATTAATTGCAAAGGCTTCAAGAAATGTATTATTAATTAATGTACTTAATGTTATATCTCAACTTGTAGACGAATTCATACGGAATGCTAGAATGCAAATTTTTCATGAGGGAAATACAAAAGAAAGCTTATTATGGATACATGAGAATTTATTAAGAAATTTAAAGAAAAGGGATGAATCACTAGCTTACAATGCTATGCAAGAACATTTCGATCTAATTAGGAAATCTTATGGATATGAAAATTAGGGCTACTTTGTAAATGGAAAATATAAAATTCACACCTAATATGGGAGGTTGGGAATAATTTGAATAAAAATCCATATGAACAATTTCCATATATTGCAGATGATGAAATAACACTAAGAAAAATTGTTGATACTGACCTTGATGAAATTTTGAAATATATGGGAATGAAAAACTTTTTAAATATTCACCTGTGATGATTAAAAAGAGTGAAAATACTGTTGCGAATATGATAGGGCATTTTGAAAGAGATTTTCATAAGAAAAAAATGCATAGTTTTTAAATAAATCTAATAGATAATTTACTATATTCTTAGTAGAATATTACAATATATTCATTAATTAAAAATATAACTGGAAATTACAAACGAATTAAGTGTATAATATAATCAAGATATAAGATTTGGAGATAATTAAAAAATCAAATCAATGAAAATACAACATTAATAAGAAGGCATAGTTTATTTTGCTCTTTAAAAAGTATTGTTTATGAAATTATGGGAATACTTAATAATGAGAAAAATAGGTCTAGATAAATAATAAATTATCACCTATTTTTAAAAGTGGTAATGCTTAACAAGTCAAAATACAATATTTTATTAAGGAGGATATTTATGAAAACAGGTACAGTAAAGTTTTTTAATTCGGAAAAAGGATTTGGGTTTATAGAGGTAGAGGGGGAAAAGGATGTGTTTGTACATTCATCTTCTCTTTCAGGATTTAGTATACAAGAAGGCGATAAAGTTCAGTTTGATGTTGAAAAAGGTACAAAAGGCCCTCAAGCAACTAATATTCAAAGAGTATAAAATAACTTTTGTATGTTGCTTAACAATATATTAGCTAATTTTGCCACCTTGTTTAAGGTGGTTTTTCATTGAAATAAATTTATTAAATTTACAAATACTATAAAAAAACAGAAAGAAGGTTTAATGTGGAAAATAAAGTATTTAGCGAATTGGGTCTTGATGAGAATATTCTTAAAGCTATTGATGCAATGGGATTTGAAGAACCATCTAAGATTCAGGCTGAGGTAATACCAGTTCTTCTAGAAGGCCATGATGTTATTGGGCAGGCACAAACTGGAACTGGAAAGACACTGGCATTTGGAGCACCAGTTTTGAGCAGAATTAGAAGCTCAGAGGGGAAGATAAGCAGTATCATACTAACTCCTACAAGAGAGCTTGCTATACAGGTAAATGATGAACTAAATCGTATAGCTAAGTTTACTAAGATTAAGTTACTTCCTGTATACGGTGGGCAACCTATTGACAGGCAGATTTCAGCTTTACGCAGGGGAATAGATATAGTAGTAGGAACTCCGGGTAGAGTGTTGGATTTAATAAGAAGAAAAGTCTTGAATTTAGGTTCTATCAAATTCCTTGTATTGGATGAGGCTGACGAAATGCTAAACATGGGATTTATTGATGATATAGAAGAAATAATAAAAAATTCAAATCAAGACAGGCAGACAATGTTGTTTTCAGCTACTATGCCTGAAGAAATCAAAAGACTTGCTAAAAGATATATGAAGTCTGAAACGAAACACATAGCCATTTTAAAAAATGCAATGACTGTAGCTACAGTGGATCAATACTATTATGAAATTAAAAACAAGGATAGGTTTGAAACACTATGCAGAATACTGGATGTTGATGAACCTACTTCTGCAATAATCTTTTGCAAGACCAAAAGGAATGTTGATGAACTGGTAGAAGGCCTCCAGGGAAGAGGGTATACTGCTGAAGGAATGCATGGAGATATGAATCAAAATCAGAGAATAAATACCTTAAGAAAATTTAAAGAAGGAAGTTTAGAATTTCTGATAGCAACTGATGTTGCTGCAAGAGGCATAGATGTTGAAAATGTAACTCACGTAATAAATTACGATTTGCCTCAGGACGTAGAATCCTATGTTCACAGAATAGGCAGAACAGGTAGAGCAAATAGAAAAGGTGTTGCTTACACATTGGTTACTGCAAGGGAATATATGTCTCTTAAACATATTGAAAAGGTTACAAAAAGCAAGATAAGAAGAAGAGAAATTCCTACTGTTGATGAAATATTTGTTTCAAAGTACAAAAATATGTTTTCAAAGATAAAGGAAACTTTGGAGCAGGATAGCTATAAGAAATTTATACCAATGGCAACAGAACTTGATGAAGAGTTTAATCTCGTAGAAGTAGCAGCGGCATTAATGGATATGGTATATAGTAAAGAAGTGAACTATGACTATACTGAAAATGAAATAGGTTCGAAGACAGATTACAAGAGACTGTTTTTGAATGTAGGACGCTTGGATAAGATTAATCCAAGGAAGCTAGTGGATTTCTTTAATGAGAATGCAAAGGTAAAAAGAGAAGATGTCGGAGATATTGATATTCTTGAAAAGTTTTCATTTGTAAATGTAACAGAGGCTGCAGCGGAATCCATAATGAAGCATTGCACTGGAAAGAAATTTGCTGGAAGAAAGCTAAATGTCGAAATTTCAACAAAATCAAAAAGATAATTTAAAACTATACCTATGAACAAGACACATGAAGAAAGTGTTTGGTCTATAGGTATTTTTTTTATAGTTCTTGGCATAGGGAGAGAATACTAGAACCAATATGGTAATATTCTAAAAAATATATATTCTTGAGAATATGCACATTAAAAAGAAAATGGCAGAACTTACATCTATTAAGGATTCCGAAGTTTCAGAGATATTTATGATTTATTAATGCTAATATTTAGTATTGCATTTTGTAATTTCCAATGTTATACTTCTTTTAAGGTACTCGTGTACCTTAAAAGAAGTATAACATTCGTAGTATTTAGATTTTGTAAATTCTAGATTATTAATTGGATTAGTAGAGTGGTGATTTATCTCCGATGGCCACAAAAATGTTATCTTATACTTGCTGTTATAAGCCAGCAAGCACTATCGATAGAATTAGAAATCGCTAATCATGGTTCATTAAGAGAAGATTTAATAGCTTTATTTAAGGTTTTAGATCCAATCTTTGAAATTATAAAACCTAATGACCTACGAGATGTAATTTCAGATGAAGGCATAAAATAGATTAGTTTGTTAAAGGAGTAATTAATTTATGAAGAAATATGTATTGCTAATTATATTATCAACGCTTATAGGAACCTCTCTTTTTACGGGATGCGCTGTAAAAAATAATAAGAATGAAAATGCTATTCAAGTAGAAGAGGTTAATAAGCAAAATTCCATATATCTTATGGCTGGAAGGATTGAGACTGATAATCAAGTTAATGTATCTTCAAAGATTTCTGCTAGAGTTTCAGATGTATTAGTTAATGTAGGATCAACTGTAAATCAAGGTGATGCCGTGATTAAATTAGATACTCAGGATCTTCAAGCGCAGGTAGATCAGGCACAAGCAGCAGTAAATACTGCAAATGCAAATTTGAATAATGCTATGAATAGCACTCAGCCTGAACAAATATCACAAGCGCAAGCAGCTTTGGATAGCGCTAAAGCAACCTATGATGTTGCTAAAAAGAATTATGATCGTACAAAAGCTTTATTTGATGCTAGCGCAGCTACAGAGGTGCAGCTTGAAACTGCACAGCAGCAACTTACCTCAGCTGAGTCAGGACAAAAGTCTGCAGAAGAACAATTAGAAATGCTTAAAAATGGTGCTACAGAAACAAGTATAGATGTTTACAAGGCTCAAGTACATCAAGCTGAAGAGGCAGTGAAAACAGCGCAGGTGGCATTAAATAATGGAAGCATTACAGCGCCTATTTCAGGTAAAGTTACTGTTAAGAATATAAATAAAGGCGAAATGGCAGCGCCTGGAAGCACACTTATTTCAATATCTAATCCAGATGCTTTGTGTGTGAATGCATATGCACCTCTAAGGCTTGTAAAAGATTTGGAAGAAGGACAAGCTGTAGAAGTTAAAGTATCCGAAATAGAAGATTCAGAATTTGAAGGAACCATATCAGTAATAAATTCAACATTAAACTCTCAAAACTCCAATGTTTTAGTTAAAATAGTTTTAACAGATTCAAAGGGGCAATTGAAACCAGGCATGTTTGCTGAAGTTGGTATAAAAGGCTAAGAAAGGATGACAGGGATGAAAGAAAAACGTAAAACAATAATTTTATTAATATTATGTGCAATGTTAATTACCCTTGGTGGAGTAGGTTTTTATTACTGGTATAACAATGAAAACTTTGTTTCAACAGAAGATGCAAAGGTTGACGGAGATTTTATCAGCATAACTCCGCAAGTATCAGGTAAACTTCTTGAATTTAATGCAAAAGAAGGGGATAAAGATGTAAAAGATCAAATTTTAGGTCGTCTAGATACTAATGGCTTAGCAGATGCTAATATTGATTCAGCGTTACTTAGAGCACCAACTAATGGGATAATTATTAAAAAGGAAACTGAGGAGGGACAATATGTTTCGGCTGGATCGACACTTGCAGTAATGATTGACCCAGAAAAGCTTTATATAACTGCTAATATAGAAGAAATCAAGGTTGAAAAATTACATGAAGGACAAAGTGTAGATATAAAAATTGATCAATTTGAAGGGAAATCATTTAAAGGTAAAGTTGAGTATATAGGAAAAGCTTCAAATTCAGCATTTTCACTTCTACCATCCTCCTCTGGTGGAACTTTCACTAAGGTTGTTCAAAAGGTACCTGTAAAAATTGAATTTGAGAAAAATGATGCTAATCTTCTACCTGGTACAAATGCAGATATAAAAATACATATAAAGTAGGTGGAAGTATGGAAAATAAAAAAGAATCTTCATCTAAATGGCTTATTATGAGCGTTGTAATTATGGCAATTTTTATGGTAAACCTAGATACCAGTATTATTAATATCTCTATTACTAAAATGATGCAGACATTTAACGCATCAATAGATCAAATACAATGGGTTGTTAGTTCATATACCCTAACCTTAGGAGTTGTAATTCCCTCAACAAGTTATTTTGGAGATAAATTTGGCACTAAAAGCGTATTTGTTATGGCATTAATTTTATTTACTTTAGGTTCACTATTATGCGGTATTTCATGGAATGAGAATATAATGATAATTGCAAGAGTAATTCAAGGAATTGGAGGGGCTTGCATAATATCGCTTGGTATGACGATATTAATGACTACTTTTGATAAAAGTGAAATTGGAATGGCTATAGGGTTAATGGGAATGTGTGTAATGGCTGCTCCAGCTTTAGGACCAAGTTTAGGTGGATATATTATTCAAAATTTCAATTGGAGATTTCTTTTTTTTATAAATCTTCCAGTTGGGATAGTTGCCATAATAATGGCTATACTTATATTTAAGAAATCAGAACATACGTCCTCAAAGAAATTCGATATTATTGGATTTTTGACTTCGAGTATTGGAATGTCCTGCGTTCTCTATGTACTTGGGAAAAGTGATTTGGACTGGAACGATATAAAAAATATAGTGCTTATGATTGTTGGGTGCTACAGTCTTATCATATTTGTTGTGAATGAATTACTCATTGAAGAACCTATGCTTGATTTAAAACTTTTAAAGAATTACACTTTTTGTATGAGTAATATTATCATGAATATTGCAATGTTAGCTCTTTATGGTGGTGTGTTTCTTATGCCAATATTTCTTCAACAAATAAGGGGACTTGATTCAATGAGTACAGGCTTGATTTTATTTCCAGAAGCAATAGCAACAGCTATATCTATGATTTTATATGGGAAAATTGGTAATAAATTTGACGTTAGATTATTTGCTGTATTTGCATTGGTTTTGATAGGAATTAACAGCTATAGTATGTCAAAAATTACGTTGGATACACCTAATATAGATATTACGATTCTATTAATGATTAGAGGCTTTGGTGTGGGATTTCTTATGGCACCAGTTCAAACAGTAGGTTTTAGTGGATTACCAAAGGCAGCAATGTCAAATGCATCTGCTTTAACTAATACAGTAAAGCAGGTAGGGACTTCTATAGGTGTCACAATTATTACAAGTATTATGCAGCATAGAAATGTGGTTGATTATTCTAACTTAGCTTCACAAGTGACATCTTTTAATAAAAATAGCATGAAGTTATTTGAAATGCTTCAAGGTGCACTTATTAAGGGTGGGATATCAGGCAGTGATGCTAAAGGAATTGCTTTAAGTAAGATTTTTGGCGAAGTTGCAAGTCAGGCACAGCTTCAAGCACTTAATGAGACAATGTTTATAATTTCAATCATAACTGCTATTGTAATAATTCCAACACTTTTATTAAAACAAGGCAAACAAGAAGAAACAGATGCAGCAGTGGCAGAATGATAAAAACGACTTAATGAGGTATTTTACGAATAAAATCATTAATTGTCATAATGATATAGAATTAATAATAACAGCTCTAAGGTAAAGATTGACCTTGGAGCTGTTATACTTTCATCTCATGCCTAGATAAAGTGAAAATTTATACATATAAGGAGCAGATGTGTAAAAATGAGTAGTTTTATAGTAGCAGTAGGCCATATTATTATAAGTGGACATATTGGTTGTGAATTTATTGATAGGTTAGTTTAGAATGATTGAATTATTAAAATACTAGCATTGATTAACGATGAATAAAGTGGTATTTTATATTATAATTATGTTAATTTGTGAGAGTAAGCTAAAAATTAGCCATTTTGTGGGGCATATTTTAGCGAAAGTATTTGATTAACAGAGAAATTAGAAGGAGATATTGTAATTATGATGATAAAAAAACGGCTGGCTATGTCAAATCTTTTTATGTTGATAGTTCCAGCAATATTGATAGTAGTTATTGCAGTTGGAGTTCTAGAAGGATTTACAGAGATATATGGTAAGAAAATAAAAGTTTTTGAAGAGGATAGTGGAATATCATTTATTCAGAAAACTTTATTTATGTATAATAAAGAAATTAGGAATAATTATGATAAAATTAATGATTATAACAAGACGAAGGAAGATCTTAAAAATGCCGGTTATGACTTTATAATTACAAGTGACGGCGACACAATATTTTCTAATATAACTGATGCTGATAAAAATGCTATGTCCAAGCTTGAGCGAGACGTTCTTACATCTTCAGATTCAATAGTCCTTGAGGTTAATTCTATTAGTTTAGTTAAAAATAGTTTAAATAAAGATGGAAAAAATATTAATATGCTTGCTGTAAAATCAAATAATAATTTAATGAGCAGACAGCAAATGAAAGCAGAGGCAAGAACATTTCTATTAAGTTACATGGGGGTTGTATTCATAGTAGCGCTGCTTATAATTATTTTAACTAATGGGATATTATCGTCACGAGTAGCTAAAAGTTTGATTAAACCTTTAGAGCTACTAAGCTATGGTGCGGGACAAATAGAAGAAGGGAACCTTGATTTTAAGCTGAGTTATCAAGGGACAGATGAATTTGCAAAAGTTTGTAGGGATTTTGATAAAATGAGAGTAAGGCTTAAAGAATCAATTGATATGCAGCTAAAATATGAGCAAAATAGAAAGGAATTGGTCGCAGGAATATCTCATGATTTACGTACACCATTAACAACAATTAAAGGATATTCAAAAGGATTAAAGGATGGAATTGCAAATACAGATGAAAAACGTGAAAGATATTATGAAATTATATATAGTAAAACTTGTGATATGGACAAGCTTGTAGATAAATTATTTTTCTTTTCCAAATTAGATACTGGAAAATTTCCTTTTAACTTTGAAAATATAAATTGTAATGAGTTCTTTTTAGATTTTTTTAGCAATGCTATACTAGAATTTAGAGGTAAGGGGCTTGATTTAACTTATAAAAATAATTGTAAAGATAATATTTTTATTAGAATGGATTTTGAAGAAATTCGAAGAGTGCTTACAAATATACTCGAGAATAGTGTAAAATACAAAGTGAAAGAATATGGTAAGGTAGATATTACCATAGAAGAAGTGGAAGACAGCGTTATTTTAAAAATAAAGGACGATGGACCAGGGGTTTTAGAAGAAAATTTGTCAAAACTATTTGCTAGTTTTTATAGGGAAGACCCATCGAGAGCCAATTCAAGTGAAGGAAGTGGACTTGGGCTTTCAATTTGCGAATATATAATAAAAGCTCATAATGGCACAATTACTGCTGAAAATGACAATGGATTAGCTATTATTATAACTTTTCCGATTAATAATAAAATTTAACATATATACTCTAAAAAGTTTAATTTATAAAAATATATCTTAAGCTAGAAGGAATTGTGGACTAAACGATAAAAAATGAATTGTATTGCCTAGGGTTCATATATTGACTGTGATAAGAAAAAATATATTGACTATTAAGCTTAATTGCATATAAACATAATGGGAGAAAAGAAGATGCGAAAAATATTGATAATAGAAGATGATAAATTGATTGCAGAACTAGAAAGGGATTATCTTGAGGTAAGCGGATTTAAAACTGAAATTGCCTTTAATGGAGAAGATGGATTAAATTTCGCATTGAATAGAGAATTTGATTTAATACTGCTTGATTTAATGCTTCCAAGTAAAGATGGGTTTCAGCTTTGTAAAGAGATAAGAAGTAATAAAGAGATACCTATACTAATGGTTACAGCTAAAAAGGATTCGGTAGATAAAATAAAAGGTTTTAATCTTGGAGCGGATGATTATATTGTCAAGCCTTTTGACCCAAGTGAGCTTGTCGCTAGAGTAAATGCACATCTTTCACGCTATGATAGATTAACTTCAATGGGGAAAAAAGATAATATAAATAATGGAGTCATGGTGTTTAAACGATTAAAAATATTGAAAAGGGAAAGAAGGGTATATGTTGCTGATAAAGAAGTTAAATTGGCTAACAAAGAATTTGAACTTCTGCTATTTTTAGCAACAAACCCTAATATCGTATTTTCAAAAACAATTCTTTTAGATAGAATTTGGGGCATGGATTCCTTTGCTGATGTTGCAACTGTTACTGTGCATATTAATAGAATAAGAGATAAAATTGAGGAAGATAGTAGTAATCCTCAATTTATTGAGACTGTGTGGGGCGCGGGATACAGATTTAAATTATAGTTCGTTATTAAAAATATCACAAATGAGATAAGCAATATTACTTATATTTAAGTTATAATTTCTAATGAATATTTAAGATTGAAGTTTTGACAAATTTGTAAATATGTTTATTTAAAAATTTGAATGTTTAAATTATATATCTATAAAATTAAGAAAAGATCTTAGGCTAATAATAAATTTATTAATCTAAGATCTTTTTATTTTCTAGTATTTATAATACTAGAAAGGAGCGAAACTTTTGCGTTTTCAAAGGCAGTTATATAAATAAATAGACAAATAATATGGGGCTAACTTGCAAAAAAAGTTATCAAGAGAGTGTGTTGCGTAGCCACTTATGTTTTTATCTTGGAATTTATATCGTTAGTTTCAGATTATATTTTAAAATCTAAAAAAGTTTAGAAATTGTTTATAAAGATATGAAAAAATATACATAGATGCCCAGATTAATAGTGTTCTACATAATATGGAAATATAAAATATAACTAATGACAATGGGATTAGATAAAAATTATGCTTCTAAGAATTACGGATAAGTTAAATGTTAAATTCTCGGAAGTTTAATAAACATGAGCAAAAATGAAAATTATCCTATAGGAGCGTTTAAGAGGAGTGGAAGCACAAGAAGATGTAGAAGTAATTATATAAGAAAAGTGAATATATGATGTTACAAATAGAGGAGGATCACAATGAAAAACGTGAAAAAAATAGTTGTGTATGCTGTGATTATTGCAGTTATTGCAGGGGGAGGAATTGCGCTTAAAAGTAAGTTATCAGCAAGTGCTAAAGGCAAACCAACTCAAGCAGTTGCAAGCAAAACATCGGTAGAAGTACAGACAGCTAAAACAGTAGAAAAAAATGCAGGCGATACATACAAGGCTAGTTTAGAGGCTGTTCAGCAAGGTACAGTGACAAGTAAAATAGCAGCGAAAATTGTTTCAGTATCAGTTGAAAATGGACAATATGTAAATGCAGGCGATACAATAGCAACTTTGGATGATCAAGATATACAAAATAGTATAAAAACTGCACAAGCTCAAATAGATGTAAATGAGAAACAAGTAGAAGTAGCGGAGCAATCATTAAATGTATCCCGGGCAGCCCTGCAAAAATATAAAATTAATTTAGATGATGCTCAGCGTAATTATGATAGACAAAAAACATTATTTGATGGTGGAGCCATATCACAAACAGATCTTCAAGCATCTGAAAAAACTTTAAATTCAGCTAAGGCAGATTATGATTCAGGAAATGCAAGTATTCAAAGTTCACAAGCAAGTATTGAAACAGCAAAAGCAAATTTAGAAGCACAGAAGGTGGCTTTGGCTAAAAATCAAAGTGATTTAGCCAATACAGTAATTAAAGCACCGATAAGTGGAGTAATAAGTGGTAAAAGTATGAATGTTGGGCAAATGGCATCTACAGGTACAGCCCTTGCAATTGTTAATGATGTATCATCTGTATATGCAACAATACAGGTACCACAAGAAAAAATAAGTGAAGTAAAAATAGGACAGGCAGCTACAGTTATAGTTGAAGGAAGTGACCAAACTCATAATGGAACAATACAAACTATTGATGCAGCAGCTGATCCAACTTCAAGGGTATTTAACTGCAAAGTTAAAATAGATAACAGTGATAAGTCTTTATTGCCAGGTATTTATGGAAAGGTAACGCTTGTAAGTGATCAAAACAATGAAATAATCACTGTACCAGTTAATGCTTTGGTAGGAAATGAGGGCGACTATTATGTTTTTATTAATGATAATGGAACGGCTAAGAAAACTAAAGTTACTATTGGGGAAACTAATGGTAATAATGTAGAAATAACTTCCGGCATTAAAGATGGAGATCAAATAATCTGTTCAAATACAAGTACACTGCAAGACGGTAGTGAAGTAGATGCAGTAGTAAAGCAAGATGACAGCACAGAAGACACAACTTCTAAGTAGGAGGGACCATAGGTGAATATAGCAAATGTTAGTATTAAAAGACCAGTATTTATAACAGTTATCATGTTAGTTTTTGCGATTGTGGGTATGGTATGTTATGAAAGATTAGTTGTTAATGACATGCCAGAAGCTGAGAATGCATCAGTTTCAGTTTCGATTACAGAAACAGGAGGATCTCCAACAGATATAGAGACAAATGTTACAAAACCTGTAGAAGATGCAGTTGGAAAAATTTCAGGAGTTAGTCATATAACATCAACTGTGACAGAAGGAAGTTCAAGGACTAATATACAATTCGATTTAGATAAGGATCCAGAAGTTGCAGCGCAAGAAGTTAGAGATAAAGTTTCAAGTATTAGGGGATTACCAAGTGACATAGATACACCTATTATTTCTAAATTCGATTCATCAGCAACATCAATTTTATCTGTTGCTGTTTACGGACTAGATGATAACCAACAATTATCAGATGTTGTTGATAATATTGAAAAGAAACTGTACACAGTGTCTGGTATTGGGTCAGTAAATATATCTGGTGAAGATACAAGAGAAATCCATATAAAGTTAGATAATAATAAGCTTTTAAAGTATGGACTTGCAACAACTGATGTATCAAATGCCATTAAAAAAGATAATGTAGACCAATCTACAGGTAAGATTACTGATAAAGATAATGAGATTTCTGTTAAAATAAGCAGCAAGATAAAAAAAGTAGATGATTTTAAAAATATTTTAATAGCGAATAAAAATGGTACAGAAATTAGAGTAAAAGATATTGCAGAAGTTGAAGACGGAGTTGCAGATAGAAGCAGTTATGCATATTACGATGGAAAGCCAGCAATTGGTATTGATATAGTTAAGCAATCTGGTTCAAATACTGTTCAATTGGCAGATGATGTAAAAAAGACATTGACTAAGCTTAAATCCTCTTTACCAAAAGGGGTACATGTTGATATTGTAAGTGATGACTCAGTATCAATACAAAGCACTATAGATAGTGTTTTAGAAACTATGAGGGATGGGTGTATACTAGCAGTTGTCATAGTATTCTTATTTTTAAATGAATGGGAAAGTACCCTTATAAGTGCAACAACACTTCCAATTTCAATAATAACAACTTTTGTTTGCATGAAAGTAAAAGCTTTTTCTCTAAATACAATGACTTTAATGGCATTATCAGTTGCAGTAGGGCTTTTAATAGATGATGCGATAGTTGTTATAGAAAACATTGTGCGGCATTTGCATATGGGAAAATCCCCAAGAGAAGCAGCTAGAGAAGCGACATCTGAAATAGGCTTTGCCGTAATAGCTACAACATCAGCTGTTATCTCTGTATTTTTGCCGGTATCAATGGTAAGTGGAACAATTGGAAGATACTTCTTTCAATTTGGACTTACAGTTGTATTTAGTATGGCAGTTTCATTATTTATATCCTTTACTCTTGTGCCTATGCTGTCATCTAAAATGCTAAGACTAAAAAGAAATAAGAAAGAAAATATTCTTAGCAAATTCTTTAAGGGATTTAATAGTAAGTTTGATATCTTAGCGCATAAGTATTCAAGGCTTTTAGTTATGTCTCTTCATCATAGACTAATAATTATAATAGTTGCAGGAGTTATGTTTGCAGGAAGTCTTACACTTATTTCATCTCTTGGATTTACTATGATGCCATCAACAGATAATAATCAAGTGACTGTAAGTGCAAATTTTGATTCAGGTATAACATTAGATAATGCATCAGAAAAAGCTAAACAAATTGAAAGTATTATTAAGAAATATCCAGAAGTCAGTGGTATGTATACTACTGTTTCAAAAAATAGTTCATCAATTAAAATAGAACTAACAGACAAAAACAAACGTAAAGAAAATTCAAGAGATTTTGCTAGAAAACTTAGTGGAAATCTACAGAACATACCAGGAGCACAAGTGTCAGTAGCAGCTGCCTCTATGGCAAGTGGTGGAAGATCATCAAAAGATGCTACTTTTGAGCTTGTTGGAGACAATAGGGAAGAGCTTCAAGCTTTTGGACAAAAAGTAAAAGAAGAATTGGCTAAAGAGTCTGGGGTAAGAGAAATAAGTAGTAATGATAAATCAGGTCTTCCAGAAATAGCTTTAGAAGTTAATCGCGATAAAGCGGCAGATTTAGGAGTAAGCAGTTCGGATGCTGCGACTACGTTAAAGACTTTATTTAGTGGTACGACTGTAACTAAATATGATGATGGAAAAAATAGAGATGACGTAGTATTGTATTTACAAAAAGATCAACGTGCAAGTCTTGATAATCTTAAACAAGTTTATGTTTCAGGTTCAAATAATAAGCTTGTTCCGCTATCAGAAGTAACGGACGAGGTTTTTGAAACAGCGTCAGCACAATTGACTAGATATGATAGACTTGCAGAATTGCAGATCTCTTGTAATATTTCGGGTTCAGCTTCAGGTACTTTCATGAATACCTTCATGAAAAAGATTCAAACTCAAATGAATATGCCAGAAGGTATTTCAGTATCTTTAGGAGGAGCTGGGGGATCTATGACAAGCAGCCTTGGAAGTTTAGAACAAGCAATGGCTATGGCTGCATTATTCTTATATTTAGTTATGGCAGCGCAGTTTGAAAGCTTTGTTGATCCTATATCTATACTATTCTCTTTGCCACTTGCAATCATTGGAGCTGTTTTAGGCTTATTTGTTTGCAAAACTCAATTAAGTTTAATGTCAATAATAGGTATAATAATGCTTATGGGCTTAGTTGCAAAGAACGGAATATTGCTTATAGATGCGGCTAAACAAAGAATTAACGAAGGTATGGAAAGAGAAGAGGCTATAAAGCAATCAGGGTTAATAAGATTGCGACCAATAGTTATGACAACTTTAGCTATGATCTTTGGGATGATTCCTCTTGCCATATCTAAGGGTATGGGTTCTGAAATGCGTGCACCAATGGCAGAAGCCGTAATTGGTGGACTAGTTACTTCTACAATTTTAACATTATTTGTAGTACCAATCATGTATACAGTTTTTGATGATTTGAAAAGAAAGTTTAGAAAAAAGATTCGTTCTAAAGAATCACAAGGAACAGAAGATATGAATGGAAATATAAGTTTATAAAGTGAAAGATAAAAGAGATTATTCAAAATTCAGTTTTGGATAGTCTCTTTTAACTATCAAGAATTAATTCAACTATGTTTAGACAAGGAGTTATGATATTATTAAAATTAACAAATATTTTTAAGGAATGGAGTGAGAATGGTGGAGATAACTAATTGGTTAAGAATAATATTGGATTCCTTACATGATGGAGTTCTTATAGCCGATAAAAATGGGATTATAAAATATACTAATCCGGCATATACAAGGATAACGGAAGTTAGTGGAGAAGATATAATTGAAAAGCCTTTGTCTGAGGTGAGAACAGGATCTAGACTTCCACATGTAATAAAAACTGGTGAAAAGTTATTAAGGGTTCCTAGAAAAGTAGGAGATGCTGAATATATAGTAAATATGGTGCCAATTATTGAAAGTAATGAAATAATTGGTGGTATTTCTATATTGAATGAAATAACTGAAATATATAAACTTACAGAACAATTAAATAAATCAAATTTAATAATAAGTAATCTTGAAAAAAGAGTTAAGAGCATGAATAAAGTCAAGTATACTTTTGATGACATAATTTGTGTTGATATAAATTCAGAGGAAACTAAAAAATTGTCTCAAAAAGCTGCAAGGAGTGAATCTAATATACTTATTACTGGTGAAAGTGGAACTGGTAAAGAGCTATATGCTAATTCCATACATGCATATAGCAATAGAAAAAATGGACCTTTTGTTGCAGTAAATTGTGCTACGTTTGATAGTAACTTATTAGAAAGTGAACTTTTTGGATATGAAGATGGTGCATTTACTGGGGCTAAAAAGGGAGGAAAAGAAGGACTTTTTGAATTGGCCAGCGGAGGGACGCTTTTTTTAGATGAAGTATCTGAACTAGATTATGGACTTCAGGCAAAATTATTAAGAGTACTTCAAGAAAATACTATTAGGCGTGTAAGTGGACTAAAAGAAATACATATAGATGTTAGAATAATAGTAGCTACTAATAAGAGCTTAGAAAAAATGATAGAAGAAAATAAATTTAGAAAGGATCTATACTACAGAATAGCAATATTTCCAATAAACATACCACCATTAAGAAATAGACGCCAAGATATAAAACCATTAGTAAATAAGTTCATAAATCAAATGGCTTATAAAATAAAAAGAAATATCGAAATTTCTGAAGAAGCTGTTAATTTACTATATAATTACGATTGGCCAGGTAATATCAGAGAGTTGAAAAATTCTATTGAGTTTGCCGCGAATATGACAGATGACTATATTATTAATCCTGAACATCTTCCTAAAATTATTCAGACAGAGGGGATAAAAAAGAATATTATGAAATTAAAATCTCTTGAGGAAATAATAAAGGATGCAGAGATTTCAGTAATAAATGAAGCTATTACTGTTTATGGAGATACTGTTGAAGGGAAAAAGAAGGCCGCGAAAGCTTTAGGAATTTCATTGGCTACACTTTACAACAAATTAAAATAATATTTCTAAAATATTATAAATGATGCATTTTGTATTTCTTAGTTTTTAGAATGAATTTTTAAAACTTAATTACAGGGTTATAATCTATTGAAAATGTTAACCTATACAATGTTAAAAAGATAACAAGGATTGGAGGTATTAACGACCAATTAACTAGTTTTTGATAAACCGTCAGAAAGTAATTCTAAGATTTTAGAATATTTATTGACGGTTTATTAAATTTAATATAAAAATCATGAGAGTAATAGGTCTTATTTTATATTAATAAATTTTGAAGTTAAAGATGCAGAAATCCGCATTAACTATAACAATCAAGAACGTTTTCAACATATAAAAATAGTGCTTTTTTTCATATTTTTCTTAATATTCTAAAATAAATATGATAATAATTAATTTTGGCACAGCTATTGCTATATATAAAAGTGAAAATATAAATTAAAGGAGGGTTATTAATGTTAGCTATACTTGGTTTCATAACTATAGTTATCCTACTAGCACTAATAATGACAAATAAAGCTACGCCAGTGACAGCTCTCATAGCTGTGCCGACAGTAGCAGCACTAATAGGCGGATTTGGGAAAAGTACAGGTGATTTTATAATCAAGGGTATTACATCCATAGCGCCAACCGGAACTATGTTCATTTTTGCAACGTTATTCTTTGGAATTTTAACTGATGCAGGGACATTTGATCCAATTATCAAGAAGATATTTAAATTAGTTGGAAGAGATCCAGTAAAAATTGTATTAGGTACAGCTATTCTATCTATGTTTGTTCACTTGGATGGTAATGGAGCAGTAACTTTCTTGGTAGTCATACCAGCATTACTTCCGTTATTTGATGCAGTAGGAATGAAAAGGACCACATTAGCAACCGTGGTAGCTTTATCAGCTGGTCTTGTTAATATGGAGCCTTGGGGAGGAGTTCCTCTTAGAGCAATGTCTGTTCTTAAGGTATCTTCTACGGAATTATTCAACCCACTTCTTGTACCTATTCTAGTAGGTGCTATATTCATATTATTTATAGATTATAGATTAGCTAAGAAGGAAGTTGGAAGAATTGGAAAGGAAAACCTTTTAAATACTGATATAGGTGAAATGATAATTGATGAAGAAAAACAAAAACTTTTTAGGCCTAAATTATTTTGGGTTAATATTTTAACTATTATTATTACAATTGGAATACTTATAAAAGGAATGTTTGCACCAACAGCAGTATTCATGATTTCATTCACTATTGCTTTAATTATAAATTATCCAAATGTAAAAGAGCAAAGGAAAAGAATTGATGCTCATGCAAAGGAAGCTCTTTTGATGTCTAGTATATTATTTGCAGCAGGTGCATTTGTAGGAATTATGCAAAATTCTGGAATGATTGAATCAATGGCTAAAGTATTAATTTCTATAGTTCCTAATGCGCTTGGACAACATCTTGCAGTTATTGTAGGTATTATAGGAATGCCAGCTAGTTTAATATTTGATCCAGATTCATTTTATTTTGGAGTGTTACCAGTAATTGCAGAAACTGCAAAAGGATTTGGTGTTCCAGCCATAGAAATAGGCAGAGCAGCATTACTTGGACAGATGACTACTGGATTCCCAATCAGTCCACTTACAGGTTCAACATTCTTATTGATAGGACTTTCAGGAGTAGAGCTTGGAGAGCATCAGAAAAAAACAATACCTTATGCTTTTGCAGTAACAATTGTAATGCTAATAACGGCGGTACTCATAGGGGTAATTAAATTCTAAACATATGTATTAATAAAGTACTATATTTAAGATTATAATTATTTAGTTTTAAGTGGAATTTGTAAAATGATTTAATCTATTAAGAAGTTGTTAAGGAATCTAGAATTTTAGAAAGTAGTACTAATAATTCTTAAATTCTAGAAATTCAAGTGATGCTGTAATGATTGGATAGATTCATATAAGGTAGAGGGCGGTTAATAAAGTTTTATTTCTAGTATTTTAGAAATAAAACTTTGCCTAGAAAGCTACATATTCCTTAATATAATATTCTGAGAATAGTACATTAGGTAAATTTAGAAATTTAAATTTACAAAATTGCAGATTTGGCACAATAGTTGCTAAGTATACTAATATATAAATTATTGACAATAAGGAGGTCATTAAAGTGAAAAAAGTTAGAATAGGTTCAGGAGCTGGTTATGCAGGAGATAGAATAGAACCAGCAGTGGAGATTATGAAAAAGGGAAAACTTGATTATATAATATTTGAATGTTTAGCAGAGAGAACAATAGCAATAGGACAACAACAAAAATTGAAGGATCCAAGCAAGGGATATAATGAACTGCTTGAATATAGAATGAAATATGTGGTGCCTTTATGCAAAAAGAATAAAATAAAGGTTATAACAAACATGGGATCTGCAAATCCAGTGGCGGCAGCCAAAAAAGTAAGTGAAATTGCAAAAGAATTAGGGATTGAAGGATTAAAAATTGCGGCAGTTCTTGGAGATGACATTTTCGGAAATATAGATAAATATATGGATTACAAAATACTTGAAACAGGAGAAAAATTGGAAGCTATAAAAGAGCAAATAGTTTCTGCCAATGTGTACATCGGAACTCAGGGGATAATAGAGGCTTTAAATAACGGAGCAGATATTATAATAACCGGTAGAGTTGCTGATCCATCACTAACTTTAGCACCATTAATGTTTGAATTTGGATGGGATAAGAATAATTATGAGCTTCTAGGTAAAGGGACTTTAGCGGGACATCTATTAGAATGTGCTGGACAGGTGACTGGTGGATATTATGCGGATCCAGGATATAAGGATGTACCAGAACTATGGAACTTAGGTTTCCCAATAGCAGAAATATCAGAGGATGGGGAAATAGTAATTACAAAACTTGAAGATGCAGGTGGAATAGTTACAGAGGATACTTGTAAAGAACAAATAATATATGAAATTCATGATCCGGAAAATTATTTTACACCAGATGTTATAGCAGACTTCTCAAAAGTAACTATTAAAGAAATTGAAAAAGATAGAGTTTTAGTAAATGGTGCAAGCGGGAAAGCGCAAACTGGGTTATTTAAAACTAGTGTAGGTTATAAAGATTGCTATATTGGTGAGGGGGAAATGAGTTATGGTGGCTCAGGAGCCTATGAAAGAGCTGTGCTAGCTGGAGAGATAATCAAAAAGAGATTAGAGTATATAAATGCACCAATTGAAGAGTTAAGAGTAGATCTTATTGGGGTAAATTCGCTATACAAAGATTCTTTAAGTAATTATCTAAATGAAGGAAAGAATGATTTTAAAGAGGTAAGACTTAGAGTTGCTGGAAGAACATTAAAAAAAGAAGACGCAGCAATAATTGGAAATGAAGTTGAGGCACTTTATACAAATGGTCCAGCTGGAGGCGGTGGAGCAAGGAAAGGTGTTAAAGAAATTGTATCAGTAGCTTCTATATTTGTGCCAAGTGAAGATATAAATATAAAAGTAGTTTACGAGGAGGTATAGAAAAATGAAATTAAGAGAGATTGCACATTCAAGAACAGGCGACAAAGGAAATATTTCGAATATATCACTTATAGCTTATAAAGCCGAAGATTATAAAGTGATAAAAGAAAAAGTGACTACAGATAAAGTAAAAGAATGGTTTAAAGACATAGTACATGGAGAAGTTGTAAGATATGAATTACCTAATATTGGTGCATTAAACTTCGTTATGTATGATGCATTAGGTGGAGGCGTAACAAGATCATTATCACTAGATATGCATGGTAAGAGTTTAAGTTCAGTCTTACTTGATATGGAGATATAGAAAGTTATTTTCAATATTATAATTATTAGCAAAGGAGAAGAGGTATGGCTAATAAAATTAAAAGTGTTAGTGAAGTTATTGAGTTTATAAAAGATGATATGACTGTAATGATAGGAGGATTCATGGCAGTAGGGACTCCAGAAATATTAATTGATGCAATACTTGAAAAAGGGGTGAAAAACCTTACAATTATTGCAAATGACACAGGATTGCCGGATAAGGGAATTGGAAAACTTATCGTAAACAAACGAGTAAAAAAAGTTATAGCATCTCATATAGGCCTTAATCCTGAAACAGGAAGGCAGATGAACAATAAAGAATTAATAGTAGATTTAGTTCCACAGGGAACATTAGCAGAACAAATTAGGTGTGGTGGTGCAGGTATAGGTGGATTTCTGACAGAAACAGGTGTTGGAACTATCTGCGAAGAAGGAAAGCAAAAATTAAAAGTAAAAGATAAAGAATACCTTTTAGAATTACCATTGAGAGCGGATATAGCATTAATAGGAGGATCTATTGCAGACACACAGGGAAATATTTTTTACAAAGGTTCTACAAGAAATTTCAATCCATTAATGGCAACAGCAGCTGATTTAGTAATAGCAGGTGCTGAAAGGATTGTTGAGGCTGGAGAATTAGATCCAAATCATGTAATGACTCCTGGAATATTTGTAGATTACATTGTTGGAGGTAAAAACTAATGGCAGTGGAAAATGTAAAAGAATTTATTGCAAAGAGGATTGCGAAGGAATTAAAAGATGGGGATGTAGTGAATTTAGGAATAGGGCTTCCAACTATGGTTGCTAACTATATACCAAAAGGTGTTAATGTCGTGTTGCAATCAGAAAATGGTTTTGTTGGTTTAGGTTCAGAACCTGCAGAAGCAGAAACGGATAAAGATATTGTTAATGCAGGCGGACAACCAGTTACAATAAAAACAGGTGCTGCATTCTTTGATAGTGCTACTTCTTTCGGGATAATTAGAGGTGGACATGTAGATGCAACTGTTTTAGGCGCCTTGGAAGTAGATCAAAAAGGTAATTTAGCAAACTTTATGGTTCCAGGGAAAATGGTTCCAGGGATGGGAGGTGCAATGGATCTGGTAAGTGGTGCAAAAAAAGTTATTATTGCAATGACTCATACAGCTAAAGGATCGCCAAAGATACTTAAAGATTGTAAATTACCACTTACAGCAGTAGGCAAAGTTAGCCTTATTGTTACAGAAATGGGAGTTATGCAAGTTACAAATAGTGGACTTGTGTTAAAAGAATATAATCCTAGATATACAATTGAAGAAATTAAGTCAGCTACAGAGGCGGAGCTTATTATTGCTAATGATTTATGTAAAATGCAGTAGTGTTCATGAAAGAATGTTACAAATAACTAAGAATATAAGTATTTTTAGAAGTAATAATTTAAGGCGTGCTTGAAGCGGGAATTGGAACTGCTATAGTTAAGAAACAAAACACGTAAATTATGCAGAATTTATCATGATTAGTTAAGTTATTTAATGACTGTAATGTAAATTTTAAAGTATCCTATCTCTAAATATTTAAGTAGTTAGAAAATAACTGATTAATATATAATGAAAAATATTTTTCTCATCGCAAATTACCTCCAAATAAATGGAGGTAATTTTTATGTTTAATAAATCCTATAAAAATATTATCAACTTATTCTAAGAAATTAGAAATTTAATTATAAACTTCTAATTTCTTAGAATAAGTTATTTTGTTGATTTTAGTAGCTTGAGGAGTGAAATATAATTATTATGTTGAAAAATATTCTAAAATATTAGAATAATAATCTCTAAGAATTAAGTTCGACTTATAAGTGATATAGCTATATATCTAAGTTTGAAAACATTAAGCCAAAAATTGGCATTATAATTGCTTAATAATTAAATGATGAAATAGATGGAAATATTAGAAGTGGTGAAGAGTTAATAATTTAGAGAGAATATTTTAATTTAGAGAAAAGTCTTTAATTTAGATTACCAATTATGGAAAGGCGGACACTATGAAAAGTATAAAAATGAAATTAATGATGTCTTTTGGAATATTAGTTGGAATTATATGTATAGGATTAGGTATAATTTCTTTTATGAATTCATCAAAGGCATTGAAATCAAATTTGAAAAATACCTTGCCTGAAATTGCAAAGCAAACTGCAAGTAATATTCAAGGCAGGATTGAAGGTGAGTTAAGTTCTCTAGAGTCTATTGCGGCAAGAGCAGATATAAAAGATACGAATAATTCAGCAGATAGCAAAATTCAGATTCTTTCAGAGGAAGTAAAAAGAACCGGAGGTATTAGACTAAGTATTATAGACAAGGAGGGAAATGTTACTACTTCTGAGGGCACACATACTAAGGTCAAAGATAAAGAATATTTTAAGATAGCTTTAAGTGGCAAAAGCAATGTGACTGATCCATCTATAAGCAAAACTGATGGATCGGTAGTTGTTATATATGCAGTTCCTATAAAAAACAACAATGAAATTTCAGGGGTTTTAATTGAAACACGAGATGGAAATAAATTAAGTGATTTAACGGATCAAGTAAAAATTGGGCAGACAGGTGTAGCCTTTATGATAAATAAAAATGGTACAACTATTGCAAATAGTAATAGAGACTTAGTTTTAAAAATGTCAAATATTATAGAAGAAGCAAAGAAAGAACCCAAGATTCAAGCTTTAGCAGACATTGAAAGTAAAATGATTACTAAAGCAACAGGCGAAGGTGAATATGATTATGAGGGAGAAAATAAAATTGTAGGGTATGCACCAGTACAGGGGACTGACTGGTCAGTAGGAATTTCAGTGACTCAAAGCGAGCAGCTATCAGAATTAGGCAGCTTGAAAATTTTAGTCATATTATCATCGGTAGTATTTTTGATAATTGGATTAGCTATAATTTATCTGATTTCAAATAGTATTTCCAAGGGGCTGAAATTCACTTCTAAACATTTGAATATATTAGCAGAAGGAAATTTATGTGAAGAAATTTCTGCTAAGTATTTGAAATCAAAAGATGAAATTGGTGTCATGACTAATGCAATGAAATCAATGCAGGAATCTTTAAGAGCAATGATTGAAAAAATAAAAGAAAATTCTTCAAATATTAATGGGCAATCAGAAAATTTATCTTCTATTTCAGAAGAGATAGCAAATGTATCACAAAATGTTACTGAGGCAATATCTGAGGTTGCAAAAGGAACAAGCAATCAGTCTGAGGAATTAATACATATAACAGAAATTCTTAATGAATTTAGCGATAAGTTATCCGAAATGGTTAGAGAAATACAAGTTGTGGACTCTAATTCTAGAGGAATAAGTTTAATGGCAAATGATAGTAGCACTGAAATGAATAGGCTAAATCAATCAGTAATAAATGTAAGTAATTCATTTAAAGATTTTAATGATAAGATAAAATCACTTGGAAATGAAATAAATGAAATAAATGAAATTACAAGTTTGATCAATAGTGTTGCAGAACAAACTAATTTATTAGCATTAAATGCGGCTATTGAAGCAGCTAGAGCAGGAGAAGCAGGAAAAGGATTTTCAGTAGTTGCAGAGGAAATAAGAAAACTCGCTGAACAGTCAAAAGGTTCATCAGAAAATATTAGCAAATTAATAAATGAAATATCAAATAACACCGAAACTATAGTTAAGGAGTCTGTTGCAATGGATGGTGAAATGGCGAATCAAGCTAGAATTATAGATAATTCAATAACATCATTTAAAAAGATAATACACTCAGTAGATGAAGTGATTCCTAAAATCGAAGTAGTTAAGAGTTCTGCTGGTAAGATAGAAAATGATAAGGATACTATTTTGAACAGAATAAATGGATTATCTTCAATTTCAGTGGAGGTTTCAGCATCAGCACAAGAAATCTCGGCATCATCAGAGGAAATGAATGCATCAACAGAAGAAGTGGCTTCTTCAGCACAAATTCTTAGTAATATGATAAATCAAATGATAGAAGAAGTAAATAGATTCAAAGTTTAAAAAAGATTTTATAATTATTATTACATAAAGCTCTAAGTTGTTTGAAGAATTAAGATAAAAAATAGAATTTATAGAATTTAATATATAGAAAAGAGATAGCAGGGAGAATGGGGGAATTGCTATCTCTTTTTGTGTTTGAGTTTGAACAATTATATTATCTGCAGAACATTGAGAAATATTCATTAAAGATAATTAAAAATTACTTAAAGAGCATTGTGGCTAGTCAATTCTTTATTCCTGCGCAGGATTATTTAGATTATATTCAAATATATCATCATTATCTGACATATAAATATTGTTGTTTGAATCCACACTAGTACTATAGTAATTTTTATCAGGTAAAATGTTAAGTAAATTGCCATTAAGGTCAAATTTATAATTTCTATTAAAACTTTTTACATATAAATTATCGCTATTATCTATATAAATTGTCTCAATGTTGGTATCTTCATTATTAAGTTTTAAATCTAAATATTTAATGAAATCTCCATTAGAATTATATACATATATCTTTTTGCTATATTCACTAAAGATATAGATATTACCAGAGCCATCTAATGCCAAGTCAGCATTCATACCTGGATCATCTTTATTAGCTTTCTTTATAATATTATTAAAACGAGCAAGTATTGCTCCATCAGAGTTTAGCTTAAATAATGTGTTTTCTGTTGCTGAAGAAGTTAGCAAATATATATTATTATCCTTATCAACTGCTAAAGGGCCATAATAATCATTTCCCTTAAAAGTTGCGGATAAACTACCGTCAGCTGTTTTGTATTTTTGAATCGTGCTGCCAGAAGAGACGTATAAATTTCCATTCATATCTGCAGATAGTCCTTTAATCAGTTTGGAATCATTTTTATCTCCATTTATTTGAATCATCTTAATGAATTCACCAGAGTTATTAAACTGCTGAATCCTCCCATCAGTGTAATCTGCTATCCAAACATTATTATCAGAATCTACTGTAATATATCTTGCGTCATTTAATTTTCCAGAATCTGTACCTTTTCCGCCAAATATAGCGACTAATTCTCCAGCAAAATTACTGTTATTAATAGAAAGAATTTTTATATTTAACTCTTCAAGCTTTTTCTTGAGAGTAGAGTTTTCAGGATCCAGTTTTAAGTGATCTTCTATATTAGATCTTTCTAATAAATAATTATTAAGCTGAAGCTTTGTTGCGTTTTCACTAGTATTACCACTATTGCTATCAATAATAGATTGAATTTTATTGTCCAATTCTTTAAGTTTTTCTTTAAGATCAGAGTTTTCAGGATCCATCTTTAGTTGGTTCTCTATCTTAGATTTTTCTGATGAATACTTATTAATCTGAATTTGTCTGCCATATTCACTATCATCATTGGCTATAATAACAAAAGCTTTTGGATAAGCTTTTATATACTTTACATTAAACTTGACTCCAGTTGAAGGATAGGAGTATCTATTAAGTGAATCGTTATGAATAATATTAAAATCTGATGATAAAAAGTAAGTTGAAATAGCATTGCCATCATTCTCTGGCTTAATCATAACATTATAACGATAGACTCTTTCATTATTATATTGGTCTGATGTTAGCGAATTATCTAAAATCATAGCTTCACCTTTTTCACCAAAATTGTCAATAATGATATTAGTTAAAAAATGTCCTACAAAGATATTAGCAATAATAATCACAAAAAAGATTATAGAAAATTTTGCTAAATAGAATTTGGCTTTTTTTGGGAAAGCAAACTGACTAATGATACCAAAAAGAATACATCCCCAAATACTCAGCACTGGGTGAGATTTTAATATAACCAAAAGAATAGCTATATATGTCATTTTATTACCTCCATAATGTAAAAAAATATTCAATACACATAACTTGTATTTTTAAGCATGTTTTTTTTATATATATTCATGATATGGCTTTTTAGATATATTGAGCAAATATAAAGTTATTCTATTTTCAAAAAATTAGTTTTAAACATATGAAACAGAATAACAAGTACAAATAGACAGAACGGTTGACTAGTTATTTTTTGATAATGCCTTATTATACCAATAATAAAATTTTCAATCAAGAAAGGATTGAGAAATATGTTATATTGTGCCAAAAGAATATATATTTTTTGTGAAATTTAGTTCCAATATTTTTATGCAGTGTATATTTGAAAATCATGGAGATACATAGAGATCTATTAAAAGAGCTAGTTAATGCATAATCTATGGATATTAGCACAGAAACTTAAATGTAATATAGACATTTAAGTTAGAGCACAAAATGTCAGCATAGTATGTTATAATACTATTAATGTAAAAAATATGGAAAATGAAAAGTGGTGTTTTTAGTAAAAGAAATTATTCTTCCATTATGATAGGTGGAATTTTGCTTGTACTTGGTTCAGGTTTACTTATTTCATGTGATTCTAATAAAGAAAAGACTATTGATTATTCTAATGGGGAGAAATATGTTGGACAGATAAAGAGTGAGAAGAAGGACGGAGTAGGAACATATACTTATGCAAATGGTGATGTATATGTGGGTGAATTTAAAAATAATAAAAGAGAAGGAAAAGGTACATTAACTTATTCCAATGGTTGTAAATATACAGGCGAGTTTGCAAATGATGAAATGGAAGGTAAAGGGATATATTCTAGTCCTAATGGCGATAGATATGAAGGCTCATACAAGAATGGATTAATGGAAGGAAGCGGTACATATGCATATACAGATGGTGATGTGTATGTAGGTGAATTTAAAAATGGAAAAATGGAAGGCAATGGGGAACTAACTTATTCTACTGGCAATATCTATAAAGGTGAATTTGTAAATGATAAAATAGAAGGAAGAGGTACATTTAGTTACGCAAATGGTGCAAAATACGAAGGTGAGTGTAAGGCTGGAGAAATGAATGGAATGGGAACATTAGTTTATGCTAATGGTAATAAATATGAAGGGGAATTTAAACATGATAGAGAAGATGGGACAGGCACGTTGATTTTGATAAATGGAACAAAAAAGCAAGGGCAGTTTTTAAATGGTGAATTCCAAGGATAAGCTACATAAAAAGATAGTTTCAAATCTAAAGATATATTATATATAGTAATTTTGTAAAGCAAAAATTTAAACTGTATGCAATTCTTAACCCCTTAACAGACATGGTTCAGAATATATATTCTAAAGAATATGCACTCAGAATGAGGGCTTAGAGTTATTTTGTATAAAATAGAATTTATATTTAGTATTTTTTTGTTTATTATATGCTTCAATTATAGAATTGATGTAGGAAAAGACTAGGAAATAATTTTATAAGCAGTAGCTAGGTGATTCAGTTACTGCTTTTGTGGTTTGTATTCCTGATAAGGGATGTTAATTGTAACTCCACTTTCATCAAATTTATAATTGGTACCATTAAGAGGATTGTTGCCAGAAATTAGATTCATTCCTATTGTGTAAATTGCATTGGCATGAGCTTGTGAATCTTGTACAACAGTACCTGTCATAATTCCTTGATTAATTAATTCTTGAGCTTTTGGCAAACCATCAATACCAACAATCGGAATGTTTCTTGAGTTATAACCTTTATTATAACCATATTTTTGGAGTGTTTTAATGGCACCTATTGCCATGGCATCATTATTAGAAATTATTGCTTCAATTTTACCATCAAGTGTTAATAAAGTTGATTCCATTGAAGTTCTACCACATTCCTCTTCCCAATTGCAGGGGATTGATAAAAGCTCTTGAGTTTTTATTCCTGCTTCATTAATAGTTAATATAGAGTATTTAGTTCTTTCAATTGTTTCCGGACTATTAGATGGGCCCTTTAATATGATATATTGAATTATATTATCTTTATTTTTATCTAATTTTTCTTTATTAGCATTCCATGTATCTACTATGATTTTGCCTTGAATAATTCCAGACTGATCAACATCTGTATCAATAACAACAGAATTATGATAATTTTTTATGAAATTTATTATTGGTCTAGTTTTGCCATAGTATAAAATTAATGGAATATCCTTTTGTGCTATTTTATTGAGAGTATCTTGAAGCTGATCCATATTGGTGCTGACTGGATTTAATACAAGAAGATTGAAGTTCTCATTGAGTGCTTTGTCAACATCTTCATTTTGAACAACTTGGTTTCCATTGGCATTAAAAAAAGTAAATTGAACTTTATTTTCATTTTGTTTTTGAATATCCTCTAAGTTTTTCTTTACATTAGAAATAAATAGATCATTAAAACTATTTAAGAATACACCTACTTTAAGTGGAGTTTGGGAACTAATATCTGGGCTGGCATATGAAGTTTTGCTAATACTATATAATAAAAATATAGATATGAAAATAAGAGATAGTAACTTTTTTAATATCTTCATTTTAATCCTCCGTGCATACTTGTCAAATTATAATATTTAATATTAGATTATCTCTCAATGAAAAATTTATACTATATGGAAAGCATTTTTTAGGATTATAAGTGAGACACTAAATGCAAAATAACATAAAAAATCTTAGGTGGCTGTGGAGTAGCAACTTTCAGAATTAGTATCTCCCATAACTTATCCACAGATTTAACTTGAATATAAATTACTAGAGAATAAAAAATAGGCCTATAAAAATAAAAGCCTATTATCTTAAAACATCACTTTCTATATAATTTAGATTCTTTCTTAGTTCAGATGCTATATTCCAAGTTATATCTCCATCTTCAAATAAAGATTGTATAGTATTTCTTTCTAATTGCATTGCTTTAATTTCAATTTTTTTCTTTTCATACTTGCTAGCTTTTTCTAAGATCGGTTTGCTTGCAACCCAATAGACACCTTGATAATATAAAATTATTTTCTTTAGTGTTTCTTGATTTTCAGTAGTAGTGATAGATTTAACATATTGAATTAAAAATTTTGCATTAGTAGAATAAAGTTCTTTCATGGCTAAGTCTTTTAATTGTTGCTCACTTCTTTTTTTGTTTTCAATTCCTCTTAATATATATCTTAGCTTTTTTATATTAAAAATTAAAGAAGAAATGCGAGTTAAAGCTTCTCTAATCACCAATGAAAAACCTTCAAATGATGACATTAACTTAATTTTATTTTTAACTGATTTTACATAAAAATATGCAGTCGATTCATCTATCTTATTTTCTTGTAACATCTTTTTTGTATTTTCAATTTCTTTTTTTAAACATAAAAGCATCCATTTCTTTTCCTCTTTGCTACTTCTGTTCCAATTTTTATAATAAGAATTTCCACGTTTTAATTGATGAATACGATATTTATACTCGCTTATAATCATATTAATGTACTTCTTATTATCAATTTCTAATTTTAATTTATTTATAGTGTTAGCCCAGACTTTTATCTGTGCTTTATTCATTATCTCTAAATAATCGGTTTCTTTAGGGATATTTTTATTAGCAAATAGGGGTAATATGAAAGTTGTAATAAGAAGTGTAGTAAGAATTACCCCAACGGACAAAAATAAAATTAATGTTCTCTCAGGAAAGGGGTCACCATTTTCTAATGTTAAAGGAATCGAAAGAACTGTAGCTAATGTGACAGCGCCTCTTACCCCTGAAAGTGAAGTTAAAAGTGCAGCATGAAATTTAACACTTCTTTTTTCTGCTTTGCAGGCATTATCTCCAAACTTATACATAAATAGAACCCAGAAGTATCTAAGTGTAAGTAAGGATAATGTTATTAATAAAACATCAATGATAGCTTCAAAATTATTGATTGTAGCTTCATAAAAAGCAATTCTAATTATATTTGGTAGCTGCAATCCAACTATTATAAATATAAGACCATTTAGAACGTAGGCTAAAACGGACCAAGTATTTTCTGAAACCGCATTTAGTCTAGCATTTTTAAACTTTATTTTTTTAGCTGATAGTGAATATACCATTCCAGCTACGACAACAGCTAATATACCTGAGACTTTAAATACTTCCTCTGATACAAGATATATTATAAATGGTGTTAGAATTTGAAGTAGTATTTCAACTGTAATATCCTCCATTCCAAGACTTCTTATCCAAAATTCAAATTTAATTAGAATATGCTCTAAAACGAATCCTGCAATTATTCCCCCTATAGATACCATGAGAAAACTCATAGTTGCATCGAATAATGAGAATGTTCCAGTTAGTGCTGCAGCTAATGCAAATTTAAAAGATACAAGGCCTGATGCGTCATTCATAAGTCCTTCGCCTTCGATAAGATGAAGCACTTTCATTGGAAGTGAGATTTTTTTTGAAAGTACGCTAACCGCAACATAATCAGTTGGAGATAAAGCAGCTGCAAGTGCAAAAGCTGAAGGCAATGAAATAGATGGAATTAACTTATTTATAATGAATCCAACTAATATTACTGTTGCTATAACTAAAGCTAGTGCCATTAAAAGTATATTTCTTCTCTGTTTCCATAGAGATCTTTTATCTGCATTTTTTCCATCACGGAAAAGAAGGGGAGCAATAAACATTACTAGAAATGTATGAGGATCTAGCTCAATGCTAAATTCTGAATGTATTATTGCGATTAGTGATCCAATTGCAATTTGTACAATAGGAACTGATAAGGAAGGTATAAATCTACTTATTATAGTGGATAGTAAAATGCAAATTAATAATATTAAGATATAAGTAAACATATATGATCCTCCTTATTTAATATTTATGTGAAAGCATATAATTAATGCTTTATGTGAAATTTAATAGGCTAATAAAATGCACTAATTATAGTATATTAAATTGCTGAGAGTTTATGTAACAGATTTATTTCTGAAATTTAATAAGTTCGTTTGAACAAACAGATATTTAATTTGCATTGTTCTATAGATTGAGATGGAATTTGATGAATTAAATTTTTTGGAATATATGTATTGCAAAAATAATCATTCATGATAATTATAAAAATATTACAAGAATTTTAGCTGTAATTGTGAAATGTGCATTGAGAATCGGAATATATATTAAAAAGAATTTGCTAATTTACAGAAAAACTTTTACTAGTGATATAATAATCAGAATTATAACAATTTTCGATAAAAATAATAAGTATTGACAGTAAAAGACATCACATATATAATGGTAATGTGATTAAATCATGGTAAAAATTAATATAATTAAAGTTATAATAAAGTCTTGTTTTATGAAATGAGACTTTTTTGTTTTTATGATACGAGAATGCTACTTTACAGTAAAATTTTGCAAAATAATTACTTATAAATATTTAATATACTTACGATAAAGGGGAAATAATAATGAAGTTAAAGAAAATTAAACTAAAAAGTATTAGAACCAAGCTTGTTATGAGTTTATTAGGAATATGCTTAATTCCTTTGATAATTCTTGGATTTGGTGCAAATGAACAAGCTAAATCGATCCTTAATCAAAAATTGAAACTTACAAGTCAACAAACTCTTTTAGAATTAAATGATGGAATTGATAACTATTTTAGTGGGTTTGTAAGCATGACTAAAGCATTATCAACTAATTATAATTTTGTTAATTCTGATAAAGATGAATCATACTTAGCTATAACTAGTATGTTAAAAGATGTCAAGGAAAGTGATAACGATATCTTTAGTACATATTTTGCAAGTGTAGATGATAAATTTGAAATATATCCTAGTGAGAAAATGCCAGATGGATATAAGGCTAGTGATAGGGATTGGTATAAACAAGCAATAGAACATAAAGACCAAGTTATAATAACTTTACCATTCAAAAGTGCCCAAACTGGAAAAAATGTTGTATCTATAGCTAAGGCAGTAGAAAAGGATGGAAAATTAGTTGGGGTATGTGCAATGAACGTATCTTTAGATGCAATTACAGAAAAGATATCAACTAAGAAAATAGGGAATACTGGATATATATTTGTTTCAGATATAGATGGTCAAAATATGATAGCGCATAAGAATAAAGATTTAATTGGTACAGATGTAGCGTCTAAGCAGCCATTTTGGCAAGATGTAAAAAATAATAATGCAGGATTTTTGACATATGAATTTAATAATACAAAGAAATTTGGAGTATATGGGACAAACCCTACTACTGGATGGAAGGTCGTAGCTACTCTTGATGAGAAAGAAGTAACTAATGATACCAATTCAATACTTGCGACAACAGTATACATATCTTTAGTTATATTAATAATTTGTATAATGCTATCATTATTCTTAAGTAAAGGTATAGCACAAAATATTAAAAAGCTAAAAGAAGTATTTGAAAAAGCTTCAAAGGGAGATTTAACTGCATCGATAAATTTATCTACAAAGGATGAATTTATGGAGCTTTCACAATCCTTTAATGATATGATATCTAATATATCAAAGCTTATAGAAAATGTTACAGCATCATCTAAAACAGTATTAGAGACATCGTCCAACCTGGCAAATATGTCAGAAGAGGTAACGGCATCAATAGGGGAAGTCTCAAAATCAATAGAGGACGTTTCACATGGTGCAGTTAATCAGTCACAAAATGCCCAGCATGGGGTTTTAGAAATGAATGAGCTATCAGGTAAATTGGATGAAATTAATGAAAATTCACATGAAATGGACAAACTTTCTGCAAATACGAAGGAATTAGGAGCAAAAGGATTATCTATGATTGACACTTTAATAGAAAAATCAGATAAGACTAAAACGGCTACGGATGAAGTGAATGGTATAGTTCAAGAAATGGCTGAAAATACTAAAACAATAGATACTATATCTGAAAAAATATCTCAAATAACAGAACAGACAAATCTTTTAGCATTAAATGCAAGTATAGAGTCAGCTCGTGCGGGTGAAGCAGGAAAAGGATTTGCTGTTGTAGCTGAGGAAATAAGAAAACTTGCAGAACAATCTAAAGTATCTACTGAAGAAATAAAGGAGATTATTGTAAATATAAGAAATAAGTCAGATAAAGCAACGTGGGCTATTATAGCTGCTGAAAATATAGCAAAAGAACAGGAGTTAGCAGTAAGTAAGACACTGGAGATATTTAACGAGATAATAGAATCAATTGGAGTAATGAGTGCTAAAGTTAATGAAGTAAAAGCATCTGTAATTGATATAAATAGAAGTAAACAAAGTGTAATAGTGGAAATTGAAAATATTTCATCAATATCACAAGAAACTGCAGCTGCATCAGAGGAAGTTAGCGCATCAACAGAAGAAATAGATTCTGCCATGGTTAGATTCACTAAGCATGCTGAGGAACTTCAATCACTTTCGGAAATGTTAGGAGAAGAATTAGCTAGATTTAAGATAAATTAATAATAAGAATTACAAATTTAGGTTTCTAAATATCTGTAGATAGATATTTCAGATACTAAACTATCAATGAATTCAACATAATAAAAATGCTTTTTACGTGGCGATTAAGCTATGTAAAAAGCATTTTTTAGCTTTAGCTTATACAAGTTAAAGTGTTATTGTATTAGATAAATAGGATCAAAATATTATTTGGATTTAAACCCTGGCTTATTTCTAGTTGTGAGATATTATCTAACTTATAATTAATTAATCTATATAAATATATAACAATATTTATAATATTTATGTATCCAATAAAATAATAGAGTGTTACTATTAAATATATGTTGCAGTTTACAATGAACATTTCACAATTCACGATTATGGCTAAAATTCTAGCAATATTTTTAGAATTGTTGATGAAGAAGTATTTTTGCAACATAATAATATACAATACTTAAGAATAGGAATGGAGTGGGATAAATGAAAAATACTATAGTGGTGAAAGCAATGAGAGAATCTGATATAGACCAAGTAATTAAACTGTGGAGAGATATTTTTGGCTCATCATTTTTAGAAGAATCTGTGACTAAAGAACAATTAATTACATATTTAAAAAAGAATCCAAAAGCTAGTTCTGTAGCATGCAACGAAGATGGAAAGGTAATTGGAGCTTTATTATGTGGCAGCGATGGCATAAGAGGATTTATATATCATATTGCTATATATAGTGAATATAGAGTTAATGAGATCGAAAAAAGAATGTTAGATCGTTCTTTGGCAAAATTGAAGGAAATTGGAATAAAAACTGGTTTCATATTTACACAAAGCAGCAATCATGATATGGAAGTAGCTTTTAATTCTATAGGATGGGTTGTGATTCCTAATGAACTTAATTTGGGAATTTAGCCTACAAAGTAGATGTATAGATATTATATAAATAGTAGATATACATATAGGGGACTCTATAAATATTATAATGAAAGCTATAATATACAAATTTAACTATAATAGAGACTATGTGGACAACTACTTCTAGCGTGTCAATATAAATAAAAACAATGAATTTGAAGAAAAATGGCGAATAATATGAATAATATCATTAAATGGATAAATAATAAAGAATGTAAGTATAATGCAGATGATATGATAAAACACGTCGTTAAGAGACATGATTTTAGAAATAACTTAATCTTATTGGATACCTATAGGAAAGGGAAAAAATCTTTTGAGAAAGTTGTTGACAAGATAAAATAACGATGGTAAGATGTAATTCGTCGCTGAAAAGCACAGAATTCAATAACTTAAAGCTGATAAAGTGTTTAAAAAATGTTTGAAAAGTTTTAAAAAATGTTGTTGACAAAGTCTGAAAGCGATGATATACTGAGTAAGCTGTCAGAAACGACAGAAACTTGTAAAGCCTTGTAACAAGAAGGCTTAGAAAGAAAAAATGGTCTTTGAAAATTGAACAGAATAAGATAAATACATTTAAGTAAAGCAGCAATTTTTATTTGAGTAAGCTAAGATTAAACTTTTTATTGAGAGTTTGATCCTGGCTCAGGACGAACGCT
>NZ_JAKGTE010000032.1:0-63656 GCF_022324665.1 Clostridium sp. YIM B02500
ATAGTTGGTGATCTTACTAAGGTAGTACCAGAATTAATAGCTCAAGTTAAAGAAATAAAGAGCGCTGAATAATATAATTTATTAATTAAAATGATTTAATCCGTAGTTAGAATGTATAGATTAAAATAATAGGAGGTTAAAATAATGCAAGGATTAAGTATTGATAAGATAAAAGTAGGAGACAAAACTTCAGTCGTAAAGACTATTGGTGAATCAGATGTATATTTATTTGCTGGAATTACTGGAGATTTAAATCCAGCACATACAAATCAAGTTACAGCAAAAGAAACAATATTTAAAGGGAGAATTGCACATGGTATATTAGTATCAGGTCTTATTTCGACATGTTTTGGTATGCAGCTTCCAGGACCAGGTACAATTTATTTATCACAAAACCTTAAATTTACTGCACCAGTTCACTTTGGAGATACAATAACAGCAGAAATAGAGGCTATAGAAGTGATTGAAGATAGAAATAGAGTAAAGTTCAAGACAGTATGTACTAATCAGGATGGAAAAGTAGTTATTGACGGCGAAGCAATGGTTATGCCACCTAAAAAAATAGCATAAATGATTAAAGAACTGAATAAATAGAATATAATAACAAAAGTCTTTTGCATTAGTTTGCTAAAAGACTTTTGTTATTGTATATATATCAAAATTTGACGATTCTTTATAATTTTTCTTAAGTGTAGTATAATAATATTCAAATATAAGATATATTTGGATTTTCATTTCTTTTAAAAACACAAATAAACACTAGTTGAAAATTTCTTTGAAAACGTATAAAAAGTTATTGTTATAAATCAATAAAGAGAGATTTATGACTGTTTAATTGCTGTTAATGAAATGAATTATTACAAAATATAATTAAATAGGGAGGTAATTATGTTTTTAGAAGAATGTTTTGAACTAATAATTCAAAATGTAAATGAAGCTTTAATAGTGATTGATAAAAAAGGAATTATATTAGTTATAAATAAAAAGGCAGAAGACATGTTTGGAATTAGTTCAGAGAGAAATCTTGGTAAATATATAGGCGAGGTGTTACCTGAAATACAAATACCAAAAATCACAAAAGCAGGAAAAGCTGAATTATCTCAGATGGTTTTTATTAATGGAAAAGAAATTATTTCAAATAGAATTCCTATAATTAAAGATGAAAGGGTAGAAGGTTCAATAGAAATATTTACTGATATTACAGATCAAAAAAAAATGCAGAATAAGATAAACCTAGATAAGGATTATATTGATGCGCTACTTACTGTAATGGATGCTTTTAATGAATGGTTTGTGGTAATAAATGAAAAAGGTATAATTACCAGTATCAGTGATGATTATAAAGAATTTTTAGGTTGCGATAATCCTATAGGAAAAAAAGTAGAGGATATAATAGAAAATACAAAGATGGGGAAGGTCTTAAAAACAGGGATTGCAGATATAGGTGGTATTCAGGAAATAAAAGGTAATAAAATGATTGCTATGCGTGTGCCTATAAAAAAAGATGGAAAGGTTATAAGTGCTGTAGGTAAAGTAGTATTTAAAGATATTAGCGATTTTCATGCTCTAAGTAAAAAGTTGCTCGACTTAGAAAAAGAGGTTGAATTTTACAAAAGCAAAATTGCTGAAAATAAAACGGCGAAGTATTCTGTAGAAAATATTATTGGACATTCTAATAAAATAAGAAAAGTAAAAGATTTAATAGGAAAAGTTGCAAATACAAATTCAAATGTTTTAATAAACGGTGAAAGTGGTACAGGCAAAGAAATGATTGCCCATTCTATTCATAATAGCAGTAAAAGATACTTAGCTCCATTTATAAAGATAAACTGTGCCTCTATTCCAGCAGAATTATTAGAATCAGAATTATTTGGTTATGAAGAAGGTGCTTTTACTGGAGCCAAAAAAGGTGGAAAAAAAGGAAAGTTTGAACTAGCAAATGGCGGGTCAATATTTTTAGATGAGATAGGTGACATGAATATAAACATGCAGGCTAAAATTTTAAGGGTAATTCAGGAAAGGGAGATTGAGAGTATCGGAGGCAGCGGAGTAAAAAGCGTTGATGTTAGAATAATTACTGCGACAAATAAAAATCTTGAGGAGCTTGTTAAAAAAGGGGAGTTTAGAGAAGATCTGTATTACAGGCTAAATGTTGTGAAAATTGTTTCACCTCCTTTAAGAGAGCGGAAGGAAGATATTCCTGCATTGGCAAATGCATTGAGAATTAAAATAGCAAAAAGATTAGATGTATATGTAGAGGGGATATCTAAAGATGCTATAGAGTGTTTAGGCAACTATGATTGGCCAGGTAACATTAGAGAACTTGAAAATGTTATTGAAAGAGCAATTAATTTGTTGGATTCCAATATAATGATAAAAACAGAACATTTGTCTGAAAGATTTACAAGTGCTAAATACAAAAGATATAGTGATAAAAATGAATACTTGAAAACCATAGTTGAAGAGGTTGAAAAGGAAGTTATTCTAGAGTGTTTAAATAGAAACAATTGGAATAAAAATAAAACAGCTCAAATATTAGGAATAAGCAGGGCGGGGTTATATAAGAAAATAGAAGAATTTAATTTAAAAGTATAATTAAGTAGGGATTTTAAAAAGTTCCTACTTAATTGTTTTTTACCCTATATTTAAAATACTTATGCAATTAGTATTCAATAAAATAGGTTACATAATATTAGTTTAAACATTGATAGAAATTTTGAGAATAGCCTATTTATAAGCTTTTATTAATTCATAAAAAAATATGTATAAAAAAAATACATGTAAAGGAAATAAACATTAACAAAGATTATATAATATTAATCTTATGGGGGAAAATCTTTAAAAGTGTACAAAAAAAACACATATTTTTCTGATTTATTTTATTTAAGAAGGTAAATAGAATTAATAGTAAACAGTTTAAAAAAATAATATTTAAAGAGTTTAGTAGATTTGGAAAAGGTTTTCGACTTTTGGAAAGAAACTTGGCATCCTAATTGCTCTATAAAAAGGTATGAGGAGGGATTATGAATGAAATCTAAATCTAAAGTTATGTCAAAAGAGCAAGCTGTCGCTTTAATAAAAAATGGAGATACTATTGCAGTGGGTGGATTTGTTGGCTGTGCTCATCCAGAAGAAATTACAGCAGAAATCGAAAAATCATTTTTGAGTAAACAGTTACCTAGAGATTTGACATTAATATATGCAGCAGGTCAAGGTGACGGGAAGGATAAGGGTTTAAATCATCTTGGTTATGAAGGGCTGCTTAAAAGAATAATAGGTGGACACTGGAATTTAACACCAAAGCTTCAAAAACTAGCTATGGAAAATAAGGTAGAAGCATACAATTTACCGCAGGGAACAATATCACAGATGTACAGAGATATTGCTGCTGGAAAACCAGGGACATTAACTCATGTTGGATTGAAAACCTTTGTAGATCCTAGAATAGAAGGTGCAAAGCTTAATAAACTTACAACAGAAGACATCGTAAGTTTAATCAACATAGATGATAAGGAATATTTGCTTTATAAAACTTTTCCTATAGATGTTACCATTTTAAAAGCAACATACGCAGATGAGGATGGATATGCAACAATGGAAAAGGAAGCACTAACACTTGATGCAACTGCAATGGCTCAAGCAGCTAAAAATTCTGGTGGAATAGTAATTCTTCAGGTTGAAAAGATAGTTGCTAAAGGATCCCTTGATCCAAGAAAAGTCAAAATTCCAGGAATATATGTTGATGCAGTAGTTGTTGGTTCTCCTGAAAATAACATGCAAACATTTGGTGAAGCATTTAACCCAGCATATTCTGGAGATGCTAGAGTGCCAGTAGATTCAATAGTACCATTAGAGATTAATGAAAGGAAAGTAATAGCAAGAAGATGTGCTATGGAGCTTGTACCTGATGCTGCAACAAATCTAGGAATTGGTATGCCGGAAGGAATAGCTATAGTTGCTAGTGAAGAAGGTATTGGAGATAAAATGACTCTAACTGTAGAGCCGGGAGGAATAGGCGGAGTACCTGCAGGTGGCTTAAACTTTGGAGCTACAACTAATCCATTATGTATAATGGACCAAGCTACTCAGTTTGATTTTTATGATGGCGGTGGTCTTGACGTAGCTTTCTTGGGATTAGCACAATGTGATAAAGTTGGTAACATAAATGTTAGTAAATTTGGTCCTAAGATTGCAGGTTGTGGTGGATTTATAAACATAACTCAAAATTCTAAAAAAGTTATATACTGCGGCACATTTACAACAGGGGGACTAAAACTAAAAATAGATGAAGGTAAGCTAACAATACTAAATGAAGGTAAGGTTGATAAGTTCGTAAATAAAGTTGAACAAATTACTTTCAGTGGTGAATACGCATCCAATATTGGACAGCCTGTACTTTATGTTACAGAAAGAGCAGTATTTAGATTATCTAAACATGGCTTAGTTCTAATAGAGATAGCACCAGGAGTAGATTTGGAGAAGGATGTATTGGCTCATATGGAATTTAAACCAATAATATCACCAGATTTAAAACTTATGGATGAAAGTATATTCAAAGCAGAACCGATGGGATTAAAAATTTAAATATTAAGTTAGTATGTTATGGACTGATAGATAAAATTAGTTATAGGGTTCTGCAATGAGAATTAAACAAAAGAATATCATTGAGTTCTAGTTAGTGAATATATTCACAATATAAATTTAATCATCCATGAGGAACCCTATATGAACATATAGGAATAAAGAAAAAATATATATGGAGGTATTATAATATGGCGGTTTTAGGAATTTTCTTAGCATTAGGACTACTAATTTTTTTAGCGTATAAGGGCTTCTCAGTTGTAGTTATGGCTCCAGTGTGCGCACTAGTAGCTGTTTTATTATCTGGAATGTCTATTTTACCAAGTTACACAGAAATATTCTTACCTAATTTAGCAAACTATCTAAAAGTTTATTTCCCATTCTTCTTATTGGGAGCTATATTCGGTAAAGCAATGGAGGAATCCGGCGCAGCAAAAGCTATTGCTAAAGCAATAGTAAACAAATTAGGTAAGGAGAGAGCAATTTTAGCAGTTGTTTTATCTTGTGCAATTCTTACTTACGGTGGCATAAGTCTTTTCGTTGTTGCTTTTGCTGTATATCCATTTGCTGCTTCTGTTTTCAAAGAAGCAGATATACCAAAGAGACTTCTCCCAGTAACTATTGCATTAGGAGCATTCACATTTACTATGGATGCTTTTCCGGGAACACCACAAATACAAAACTCAATACCAATGAAGTTCTATAACACAGACCTTTATGCGGCTCCAGTTGTTGGTATCATAGCAACAATTATCATTTTATGCGGAGGTTTGGCTTATATAGAGTGGCGTAAACGTACAGCTCAGGCAAAGGGAGAAGGATATGGTACAGGGCATAAAAACGAACCTGAATTTGATGAAAATGAAGCTTTACCAAGCTTTGGTATGTCACTATTACCGTTGGTATCTGTGCTTATAGTTACTTTAGTTCTTCAAAAAGTAGTTTTTCCAAATTGGAATATCGCATCTTGGGCAACTCAAGCACCATATAACATGGCTGAAGGCGGAATTACAGGAACAATGAATAACTGGGCACTTATTATCGGGCTTCTTGTTGGTAGTATACTTGCATGTTTATCAAATCCAAAAACTATGAAAGTTACTATACCTAAAGCTATCAACTTAGGTGCTATTGGTTCATTCTTAGCTATACTTAACACATCTTCAGAAGTTGGTTTTGGTAATGTTATCAAATCACTTCCAGCATTTAAATCTATAGCTAATGCTTTAATAGGAATTAATTCTAATGGTAGCCCGCTTCTTTCTGAAGCAGTTGCTGTAAATGTTCTTTCAGGGACAACTGGTTCAGCATCAGGCGGTATGAGTATAGTTCTTGACATGTTCGGTGAAAAATATATGGCATGGGCAGCAGCTACAGGTACAAGTCCTGAATTACTTCACCGTGTAGCTTCAATGGCTTCAGGCGGTATGGATACATTACCTCACAATGGAGCTGTTATTACACTTTTAGCAATTACAGGGTTAACTCATAAGCAAGCATACAGAGACATTTTCTTTATAACTGTATTAAAAACAGGAACATGTTTCATAATGATATTCCTTCAAAGTTTCTTACACTTTGTATAAAAATTGAAAGCAGAGAGGATTACGAATATTGTAACCGTATTTTTAAGTTTTCATAAGATCAATATAAAGAGACAATTATAAGTGATGGTGTTACAATAACAAGCATAAGAGTAGAGGCTTAATAATAAATAGTTCTATAGAGTAGTGTGAAATCTACTCTTTTTTATTGTCTAGGAAAGTATAGAATTTTTTGATTTTGAAGGCTAGTTATACCAATGGTTATAAGGATATTGGTCTGTAAAAAACGGTGTCAAGAAAGAGCGTGGCGCAGCCAATTTTGTTCTTCTCTAGTAATTTATATTCAAATTAAATATGTGGATAAGTTATGGAAAAGACAGATTAATAAAGTTATGATTTGTAAAGAGAATAAAAAGGAAAATATATTCGCCTGCCAAATTTTTCTCACATTCGTTCGAAAAGGCAGATGCGTAAAAAAATCTACACCTATGAAAAGAGTGCGGAGCACAATACGGAACTTAACCACAGTCGCCTGCGATTTTGTTCTTTTTATATAGGAGTGTTTTATTATTCTATTAGTATATAGTGTGAGAAAAAAGTCATCTCTACATTAAGTACATGGGGTAAAAAATCATACATCTCCAACGTAGGTGTATAAAAATGAAAAATTTTATTTACAAGAGCAAATTAGGATAATGAAATAGCAAAAACTTTAAATGTAGAACTATATGTCAAAAGCAGAGTTTGAAAAAATATGAATAGGAATGAGATTCTAGAAAAATATAATCTAGAGACATATATTAACACTGAATTAAGTCAGAATTATAAAGATTTAGAATCTATACTAAAGATATATTGAAAAAGATGGAGAAGAAAATCTGGATTTATTTTCTGAAATGTTTTGTGCTGATAAAAGTGATAGTATCAGTAATTTAAAGAAAGAATTAAATTGGAAAGAGTAAAATGCACAAGATGTCAAAATCAATTGATGTTATATAGAAATGAGGATATGCTTACTTATACAATATTTTGTGGAAAATGTTCACTTTTAATCGATTTTAGACATAAATCCTCATGGAGAACCTGCAGGGGGCAGTTATAAATTCATGACTAACACCTCAGAGGTCCAGAAAATTTTGTGATAAATTAACCCTACATAATTGTGCAGGAATAGTCGGATGGATAAATATGATTTCTGATATTCTATAGATGAAAGGAAGGTTACTAAATGGATTCGATAAAAAAAATGAATGAAGCATTAAATTATATTGAAGAAAATCTTGATGGTGAAATTGATTTTAAAAAAGTAGCAAGATTAGCATTTTGTTCAGAATATCATTTTCAAAGAATGTTTTCTTTTCTTGCAGGAGTTTCACTGTCTGAGTACATTCGTAGAAGACGTTTTACCTTAGCAGCTTTTGAACTTAATAATAGCAATATAAGAATAATTGACTTGGCCGTTAAGTATGGATACCAGTCAGCAGATTCATTTACAAGAGCGTTTCAAAATTTGCACGGGATAACGCCATCGGAAGCTCGATATAATGGAAAATCATTAAAATCATATCCAAGAATGACTTTTCGTTTATCAATTGAAGGAGGAAATGAAATGAACTATAAAATTGAAGAGAAAGAAGCATTTAATATAATTGGTATTAAGAAAAGAGTACCTATAATTTTTAATGGAGTAAATCCTGAAATTGCTAAGATGTGGCAAAGCTTAACTGTTGAAAATATCAATGAATTGAAAGAATTATCTAATACAGAACCAAGGGGACTAATAAGTGCATCTTTAAATTTTTCAGAAGGACGAATGGAAGAAAAAGGAGAGCTTGACCATTATATAGGTGCAGCGACTACCAAAGAGTGTCCAGATAACTTATCAAAACTTGAAGTTCCTGCTTCAACATGGGCAGTATTTGAAGCTGTAGGACCATTTCCAGATACATTGCAAAATATTTGGGGACGCATCTATTCTGAATGGTTTCCATCTTCAAACTACGAACAAAAACAAGGGCCAGAGATCTTATGGAATGAGAATAAAGATGTAACTTCACTAACTTTTAAAAGCGAAATATGGATACCGGTTATAAAAAAGTGCTAGTATAGACAAGTAAAAAAATAAAGAAGAAGCAGAAATATCACATTATTCAGAAATGAATTTTGTGGTATTTCTTTATACAGCAGATGTCAAGAAAATTACCGTTACTCAAGGAAATGTATCTTGTGGAATTTAAGGTGAGAAATGAATATAAAAATATTAAATATACAGTCTGGTAATATGTTATAACTTGTAAGCCCCACACCCCTATCAACTCCTATAAATATTATTTTTTATAACTTGTTAAGCTTTTTTAATTTAGGATAAAAAATTGGAATTTTAAATTAGGACCTCTGGGGTAATAGTAGTGAGTTTAAGAATGACTTGATATCTTATATAAATAACAATATTAAGAAAGTAAAAAAAACAATATTCAGTATGGTTATAGTACTGAATATTGTTTTTTAAAAGAGCATAACAATCTTAACTAGCACAATAAAAGATAGTTTATTATCATATAAAAATCTTTCGACTAATAATACAACAAATCACAACCTAATAATCATGTTTTGCTCCACCAAACAACATATTTACTCAACTCAATATAACCTCACGGCTATATAAAATCAATTCAACACATTGAATAATGTTAACTCGACCTTAAATAATAAGTTGGAGTACTATTATAATAGATATAAATCAACTATAATAAAACTTTTCCCCATCATATAAAATCTTATCGCCGACTAATATAACAGCCATAATATTATGACCATTATATAATCTTTGTTCGACCTATATACACCCTAACTCAAGAGCATATATAAATCTTTGCTCAACTGTTATGTTCCTTTATAATATTAATATGTGTAATTTTAGTTATAGTATACACAAAATAAAATTGTAACTTATGGAAGTGGATGAGGACTATTTTCTAGCAATATGTGAGGACTTTTTCTTTACTTTTAACTTCTATGTCAAAATCAAGAAAGATAATATTTTTAATTATTTAGTGCGATAACTCTATAGAATACTATGAGTTATTTGTGTACAATGTCATATTGCATTTCAGTATTTATAAAGAAAACTCATATTTCAACTGAAATATAGTATAATGTTTGTTAGAACAAAAGAATAACCATATATTTTGTAATTATAAATTCACAATTATTTCTACAATATATATGAAGAAAGACAGAGAGGGAAAAATGAAGATTGCAGTTACTACGACAAGAGATGCAGATGAGAGTTTAAATTATAAAGCAAAAGGTGTATCTAAAGATTTAAACATATCATATATAAAAAGAGGTAATTTTAGTATCAAGGAAACAATTTTGAAAGATGGTTTTGACTATTTATTAGTAGTTGAAAGAGATAAGATTGTTATAAAGGGAGAAGATAGTGCACTGTTTTGGCATCCAAATATGTCAGAACTTAAGGTTAAATCAATAAGGCAAGGAAATAAGGAAGCTATAATAGAGGCAACAAAATTAGAAGAAGGAAATAGTATATTGGATTGTACATTAGGTCTTGCAGGTGATTCTCTTGTCTTTTCAGCAGTTGTTGGAGAAAAGGGATATGTAGTAGGGACGGAAATTAATAAGTATATAGCTTATTTAAGTAAATGTGGATTAGAAAACTATAATGGTGTTAATGGCAAAAATATAGATAATATAAAGGTTGTTAATGAATCATATGAAGATTATATTTTAAAGCAAAGAGATAATAGTTTTGATGTAGTATATTTTGATCCTATGTTTAAAGAACCAAATAGAAAGTCAACATCAATAAATTCCTTTAGGGATTTTGCAGATCACAAAGGGTTAACAAAAAATATTTTAATGGAAGCACTTAGAGTATGTTCAAAAAGAGTTGTTATTAAAGAAAGACAAGGCTCTAATGATTTTGAAAAGCTAGGAATAGAAAAATATTATGGTGGCAAAAAAAGCGGTTCAATTATTTATGGCGTAATTGAAAAAAATATATAAATAATTTAGATATAAATGAGAAATAGGCTGACACCAAAGGGTTTGAAGGTTTTTAAGTAAATATTGAAGTGTGTTTTATGTTCCCTCAGACTATTAGGTTTGAGGGAATTTTGCTTTATGGGTCTAACATTTACACAGAACTTGGAATATTGTGCTAAGGTTTGGATTTTGCGTAATTGTGTTTTGCTGTTCCATCAATATTAAATTCAGATTCAGTACTAAAGTACTTCTGCTTTTCAGATAGAGGATAGATTAAAAAGCTGATATTTTAAAGCCGATAAATAAAGGAGGATGAAGATGAAAGTAAGTGGCATTATTAGACCTTAATACTCATATATAAGAGTGTAAAAAAAGTCGAATGTATGGTATAATTTGTATTATATAGATGATTTTTTATATAAGACCTTGACGGGGAGGACGAAATGATAGATTTAAGCAACTTTGATGAGGAACAGACTAAAATAGTTCAACCAGAATTAGATAAGAGTAGTTCAGCTACAGAAATCGGGGATTTTTATGTTGTGGGTATTGGAGCATCGGCTGGGGGACTGGAAGCACTGGAACAGTTTTTCGCAAACATGCCACCTGCCAGTAATATAGCTTTTGTAGTAATTCAGCACTTATCTCCTGAATTTAAAAGCCTTATGCCAGAAATACTATCCAGAAAAACGGAAATGGAAGTATATCAGATAAAGAATGGAATGAAAATTTCACCGGGATGTGTTTACCTGAACCCCCCAAAGTTTAATGTTAAAATATCACAGGGGCAGTTTTTACTTGAGGAACAGGACCCAATACACAAGATTAATCTCGCTATAAACACTTTTTTTGAATCACTAGCTGAAGATATAAATGAAGAATCCATAGGAATCATACTTTCAGGTACAGGAAGTGATGGTACACGGGGGGCTAGGGCAATAAAGGAAGCTGGCGGCATTGTAATAGCACAAGATATTAAGACTGCAAAATTCAACGGAATGCCTAAAAGTGTAATTGCCGCCAATATCTGCGATTTTATTTTATCTCCCTCAAGCATACCTGAAAAGTTGCTAAGATATACAAACCAATCTTCGATGATAAATGTAATAGAGGACGAAGCGGAAAAGGTTGATGAAACAACGGATATTTTATTGCAAATTTACAATATAATTAAAAATTTGCATTCCACTGATTTTAGCCTCTATAAGCAGGGGTATGTCCTTCGATGCCTTAATAGAAGGATAAGAATATGTCAAATACAAACACTAGAGGGGTATCTTTCGTACTTAAAGGAAAATCAAGAAGAGATTGAGTGTTTATACAATAGTTTATTGATAGGAGTAACAAGATTTTTTAGGGACTTCAATGCTTTTGAGCTGATAAAAAATGAAGTTATCCCTGAAATTATTGGCAAGAAGAGAGACAATGCTGTTGTCAGGGTTTGGGTGGCTGGATGTTCTACTGGGGAGGAAGCATATTCACTTGCAATATTATTTAAAGAGTATATGGATAGAATCCAAAGAAATATAAATATAAAGATTTTTGCTACAGATATTGACATTAAATCAATAGAATATGCCAGCAAGGGAGTTTATCCAGAGAGTATCTCTGAAGATGTATCACTTGAGCGTTTGAACCGTTACTTCATAAAAAAAGGGGACGGCTACCATGTTTCAAGATACCTTCGTGAAATGATTATTTTTTCAAGCCATAACGTAATAAATAATCCGCCTTTTTATAAAGTTGATCTCTTAACTTGTAGAAATCTGTTAATATATTTCCAACCTGATCTTCAAAAAAGGATCATTTCAACTTTTCAGTTTGCTCTTGAAACAAATGGATTTATGTTTTTAGGGACAAGTGAAACTACCGGAGAAATGGGTGAATATTTTTCTACCTTTGATGCAAAGTGGAAAATTTATAAAAAGAAGGATATAAAGAAGCGTCCACTCATAGACGATTTTTCCGTTATATCCACAGGTATAAAGGTAATTAAGTCAAAACCTGAAGAAGATTATTTTACTCCAGTGGAAAGGAACAAGCGAGAAATGGAAGATATCAATACAATTTTAATAGAAGAATGTCTACCACCAAGTGTGCTGGTTGATGAGAATGGTAGGCTTGTACAAATTTGTGGTGATGTGGATAAATACTTGAAGATGCCTAGGGGAATGATATGCTATGACATTCAAAAGATGGTGCCTAAGGAGCTATCAACTGCTGTTGGAACTGCAATCGGCAAGGTTAGAAAAGAGAGAAAAACTGTTGCTTATTCAAATATTAAAGTCAGGTTAGCCCGAGAAGAAAACAATATTAATCTTGTTGTTAAACCACTGTTTACAAAGAAGAGTGGTTTACTTATTCTTGTAATATTTGAAGAAATTAATAGTGTCGGCAGCCACAAAGACTATGTTGAAGATTTTGATACAGTAAGTGAATTGCATAGCCGTATAGCTGACTTAGAACAAGAGCTTCAGTATACCAAGGAGAGCCTTCAATCCTCCATAGAAGAGTTAGAGACTTCAAGCGAAGAGCTCCAATCAGCCAATGAGGAATTGTTGGTTTCAAACGAGGAAATGCATAGTACCAACGAAGAACTTCAATCCGTCAATGAAGAATTAATGGTTGTAAACACGCAATACCAGTATAAGCTACAGGAACTGGCTGATTTAAATAACGATATGACAAATTTCTTAAATAGTACAACTATAGGTACTTTGTTTTTAGATATTAACCTACGTGTAAGGAAGTTTACACCAGCTATTGCAAAGGAAATTAATCTTATAGAACAGGATATCGGCCGCCCAATTGGCCATATAGCACATAACTTTAAAAATGAGGATTTAATTGAAATATCCCGTAATGTGATGGATAACCTAATTTCAGTTGAAAAGGAAGTAAAGAGCATAAGCAATAAGTGGTACATACTAAGGTATTCTCCATTCCTTACAAATGAAAATGTTATTAAGGGTGTTGTTATCTCTCTTGTTGATATTACATCTCGGAAGGAAGCAGAAGAAAGTCAACGTAAAAGTAAAGAAAAGTTACAGGAGGCAATTTCATTAGATCAATTGAAAGCTGATTTCTTTAGCAACCTTTCCCATGAGCTTAGGACGCCGTTGAATGTTATTATGAGTACCTTGCAGCTTTTAGAAAGCCAAAGGAAAGCTATAGAGGATAAGGATGTAGCTGATAAGCAAGAGAAGTATTTTAATATCATGAAACAAAACTGTTACAGACAGTTAAGACTTGTAAATAATATGATTGATAGTACAAAAATTGATTCGGGTTTTTTTGAAATCTGTAAGCAGAATCATAATATTGTAGAGATTGTTGAAAATATTACATTGTCAGTAGCAGACTATATTGAAAACAAAGGCATAGAACTGGTATTTGATACAGATGTAGAAGAAAAGATTACAGCCTGCGACTTAGATAGCATTGAAAGAATTATACTAAATCTTTTATCAAATGCGATAAAGTTTACTGACCAGGGTGGCATTATAAATGTGGGTATAAAAGATAAGGGTGAAACTATTGAAATTTCTGTAAAGGATTCGGGTATTGGTATACCAGAAGACAAACAAAAGATTATTTTTGACCGATTTAGACAAGTAGACAAATCTCTTACTAGAAATCATGAAGGTAGCGGTATAGGATTATCACTAGTTAAATCCCTAGTTATTATGCATGAAGGTGAAATTTCAGTCCAAAGTGAATACGGTAAAGGAACAGAGTTTCTCATTGAAATACCGGTAAAAACAGTTACAGAAGAAAATACTGCAATAAAAGCAGAAATCAAACAGGAGGGCAATGTGGAAAAGATAAATATAGAGTTTGCAGATATTTATAAATTAAAAAAGTAATTACTATGTATCAACTAAAAAAATCCAGATAGATATAAATTGATGATTGTATTAAAATAAAACCTTGGTTTTGACTATTTATCATATAAATGGTGATACTCAAAAGAAAGGACTTTATGAAAGGTTTAAATAATAGTTAGTTTAGTGTACAATGGGATAAATATTAATCATAGATGAGAGGAAATTGAAATGAACGGAACAAAGAGAAGCAATATTAAAATAGGAGCAACGGTTTTAGTTGTTCAAAAGCAGGATCAACGTACAGGAAAATTGACAGAAGGAATAGTGGCGAAGATACTTACTAATTCACCAGAGCATCATCGTGGCATAAAAGTGATGCTTGAGAGCGGTATTGTGGGCAGGGTAAAAGAGATAAAGTAACAGTTATTATATTATGTAACTTATGAACAATCAATGGAAGCAGTAGGAGTAACCTGAGGAGAAATTATAAACATTGATTATAGTTGGAGCGATATAAATATTTATCATAAAGATAGTGTCATATATGAAAGTATGGATTGCTGTGAGTCAAGCATTTAAGAACTTGAGGTTTAGTATAATAAAATACAGTGAATATTATTGATAAAAACTTAATGAAATTGGCACAATAAAAATGAAAAACACTATTAGATATAGTGTTTTTCATTTTTTTAAAGTATCCATACCTGTAAAAACAAACCCAATAATCTCAGAAATTAGAAGTTCTTGAGGGATTGGTCTCTTCTGAACTTCCCATTTGTAAATTACATTATAAATAGAAGTGCTCATCATTGTTGCAACTAATTGGGCTCGTATTTGTTCATTTTCAGCTAATTCATGGTCTTTTATTAGCAATGCATAGATCGTAGAATATAGCTCACAAGATATTTTATCTCCTATTAAAGGTAAAATAGAGTCAAAACCGCACTTGCAGGTGCTTTTTACTAGATCAAAGTATTCACAAACGCAAAGAATGAGGATTCGTATAGCATTCTCATTTAGGCGCATCTCGTTCTGTAGCTTATGGGAAAAGATCTCAGAGAATTTCTCTACTATGACGGTGTCCAGTAGTGCATATTTATCTGTAAAATGTGCATAGAAGGTTGCACGGTTTATGGTGGCTGCGGTAGTAATATCCTTAACTGTAATGGAGTCAAAGCCTTTTTTAGTAACTAGTGAAATAAAAGCATTGATAATAAGATCACGGGTTCTTTTTACTCTAGGATTATTTATATTTACTGACATATTATTACCTCATTTAAAAGAATTTTAGTTAAACTCATATTGCAGATTTAGTTTTATGCAAGCAACACTTTATCAATTTTGTTGGTTGAAAAATATATAAGCTAATTTTATAATCATTATAAGCAACACGAGTTGGTTTTGCAATATGTGTAGCTATAATAATTGTTTGAAATAAATATTTATTTCTAGGGGGTTAAATATGTCAACTATAAATCCAAACTGTAAATGCATAAATAAAAGCTGTAAAAATCACGGGAATTGTAAAGCCTGTCGAGAGGCTCACAAATCACAATCATATCTTAATGAAACATATTGTCAGGCTGGTGCAGTTAAATTCATAACTAAAGGATTAATATCTAAGTTAAAGTTACATTCTTAGCATATAACTTAGCAATTCAGCTACGGACTTACTATAAAATAAAAAGGGTGGGAGTGTTGAAATATGAATTTAGATAATCCGATTTTCAAAAAGTCAATTATAGAGGTTATAAAAGCAAGAACATCGATGAGGTCATATAATGGAGTGCCTTTGGACAAAACAATTGGCGATAGCATAATAGATGTTATAAATCAGGTTAAAGCACCTTTTGGCACAAATATACGAGTTAAGCTGATAGACTCTAAAGATTCAGATTTAAAGCTTGGAACTTATGGTGTTATAAAAGGAACTTCTACCTTCATAGTCTCATCAATTTCAAAATCAGATAATGCATTAGTTGATTTAGGATATTCATTGGAAAGAGCAGTATTGTATGCAACTGGTTTAAATTTGGGTACATGTTGGTTAGGTGGGACCTTTAATAAAGGTCAATTTGCAGAGGTTATGGAGCTTAAAGATAATGAAATCCTTCCAATAATTATACCTGTAGGGTATCCCAGTGAATCAAGAAGAGGCATGGATACTTTCGTTAGGTTTATGGCAGGTTCTAAAAATAGAAAAGCCTGGTCTAAACTATTTTTTGATGTAGATTTCAATACACCTTTAAAGGAGCTTGAAAGCTTAGAGTATTTTATTCCCCTTCAAATGGTAAGGCTTGCACCTTCAGCAGCAAACAAGCAACCTTGGAGAATAATTAAAAGTTCTAATTCATACGATTTCTATTTAGAACAAAGTAAAGACTCAAAAAGTGATAGTTATAATGATATGCACAAAGTTGATATTGGCATAGCTATGTGTCATTTTGAGTTAACTTCAGCAGAATTAGGGTTAGTGGGATATTGGGAGAAACTACAACTTTCCTCTCAGGATAATAAAAAATATATTATTTCTTGGGTTAGAAAATAGGGAAGGAAATTGGCTTGACGGAGTTCAAGTCCCTAAGTTTATTTAATTATATTATTGAAAATTGAAATTATTAACTTTATAAAGTCTACATTAAACACGTTATGGTAAACCGTATTATAAATAAATGAGGTTTTTGTGTATTTTCAACAGCTCATACAGAATGCATTGTTGAATTGTATCGAAATAGATAATAACATGACCGGCTATGAGGAGGGGAGAAAAGCAACATTCGATGTTGTGATAAATAAATATGTTTTAAGAGGGCTTTAAATGGTATTGGAGCATATTTTAACAGATTAAGTTGGCAAAAAAGTCGAAAAGGATTTTTGAAGTAAATGCAAGAAAGACAGACATGGCAATCAGATTGTTGGATCAAAGAAGAGGGAAACTAACGGAAGATGCCGTACTGAAAGGAATGGATTATAAATAAAGCAGAAAGACACGGAGAAATCTGCTTTAATCAGAAAATAGGGTTTTGTGAAATTTTATGCTTTTGCTAAAAGGTACGATACTTTTAGTCAAAAGCATTTTTAATGTTTGAGGTATCGTAACAAGATACAGAATAACTCAAAGTATCGTACTACCCCATTGTATTATATTGTTGCAAGCTGGTATGATAGTAGCAGGAATAGATAATTGAATGGTACGGAGCAGCCTGCATTTACTATTTCTGAATGAAGTCATGAAGAATTAGGAGCGTACAAAGATGGGAAAAATCAATATTTCAGAAAATATTGTTAGGTTAAGGAGGGGAAAAAGGATAACGCAGGAGCAGCTTGCAGATTTTTTGGGAATTACGAAGGCTTCTGTATCGAAGTGGGAAATGAGTTATACCATGCCGGATATTCAGCTTTTGCCACGGTTGGCTGCTTATTTTGATGTTACGATTGATGAACTGATGGGTTATGAACCTCAGCTTGATGAAAAGCAAATACGTGCAATCTATGAAGAACTGGCCAGGGAATTTGTAGAAAAAGGCTTTGAATGTACATTTGATAAAAGTGAGGAACTGGTAAAAGAGTATTATACCTGCTATCCCTTTTTATTGTATATGGCTATATTATGGCAATCTCATATTTCACTTGCCCCGGATGAAGAAAGGCAGCTTGCAGCAGGTGAAAAGATTATTTCATTGTGTAATAATATTTTAGAAAACTGTCAGGATATGATTATCTGCGATAATGTGATCACAGTAAAAGAGATTACTGCGTTGATCACAGGAAAAGCAGCAGAGGTAATATCTGACCTGGAAAACGGTGTAAAAAAATCTTCTTTTCAGAATAAAGGCTACTTATTGTCTTTGGCTTATATGGAGGTTGGTAATAAAGAAGAAGCAGATACAACCTTACAGGTAGAGATGTATAAAAATATTATCATGCTGGTAAGTCATGGGATGAACTTCCTGCTTTTGCATCCGAAAGATTCAGAGCTAACTTTTGAAACAATTCATCGTTTGGATATGGTGCTTGGATGTTTTGAAATAGAAAAAGTAAATCCGAAGTTTGCATCCACATATTATCATTATGTTACTACCAGCTTATGTATTCTGTTGAAAGAATGTAAAATTAATCAGGAAAAATATAAAAGTTTGAAGACGGAAGAAATAGAGAATGAAGCCTATAAATATCTCAAAAAATTTATTCACAGTGAGCAGATTTCTATGAAGCAGGGTCTTGGACTGCGGGGGGATCGGTTTTTTACAAAATTGGAAGAGTGGGATTCAAAATCAGATATTGGAATCACAAACATCAAGAATAATCAGCAGCTTGAAAAGGATATCGTACAGATGCTGCATAATCCTATTTTTACAGAAGTGCTGGATGCTGAGCGGCTGAAAATTTATGAAGGAATGATTATGGAAAATGGGAAGCCTGCAAATAGACTGTCGCCGAAGCATTAATCTAATTAAGCGGGTGGTATGTTATGACAATCCAGACAGCCTACTCACCTCCCGTGATTTGTAGTATACCGCACGCCCTATGGGATTGATTCTAAAACAAATAATGCTCGATGGCACTTTTTTTATAACGTTTTGTGCCATGAGCGAAAAGAAAGGGATGGATATAAAGATGGACAAACAAAAGAAAGACACACGCCGCCGTGGAGGAATTATGGAAGGAGCCCGGCCTGGCTGGCCAGAGACCCTAACTGCACTGAGCCTCTATCTGATCGGCATTATTATGCTCGGTATTTGGATGTCGCAAATCCCTGACAAGCAAGCCATCTTGCGAATTAACATCGGAGGTGCAGTCAATGGTCTCGTTGGCCTAGCCGCCTTGCTCGCAGCCTGCGCCCTGCGAGTTCGCAATCTGCGCGCTTTCGGTTTCCGGGCGACCGAACGGAAATGGCTGCTTGTTGGAGTTGGCCTCGGGGTTGCTGCGTTCATTGGATGTTTTGTTATAGAGGGTGTGTATTTTCACTTCATCACCGAGCCGAACAACCAAGCGGACTTCCAGACGGCGGCGAAGGGCGGAATTTTCTCAATCTTCGTTCTAATTATCACTGGCGCCATCCTCACGCCGCTCGGCGAGGAGTTTGTATTCCGTGCTGTTATTGCCAATGCGCTGAACCGTTACGGCGCATTGGCCGGCGTGGTCGGCAGTGCTGCGATCTTCGGTATCGTTCATGGATTCAATGTCATCCTGTTCGACGCATTCATGGTCGGTATCATGAACGGTATACTGTTCCGTAAGACGGGTTCCGTCTGGCCCGGGGTCGTGGTGCATATGGTGTATAACAGCCTCAACCTTTTCTACTATTCTACGCTATAGATTTAATTTCATGAGACATCGTGGTAGAGACAAACAGCTCGGTCAAAGGGTTCGACCATGCTGCTCCAATAGATCTTGCGTTTGTCGGGTGAGTGCCGCCGTGCTTCGTCCCGTGATAGCTTCCACCAATGCTGATTATCTCAATCTGCTTAAGGAGGCAGAAGTGATGTGCGCCGTTTCTATTCTAAGAAGGATCTGTTGACCTTTGCTAGTATCGACGCACCACCTACCAGTCCGGACAATAGACGTACGCAGCCGCGGCATTTTCAAGCGAATGTAGAAAAATGTGTGATTTTATTTCGGGTTAGATATGGATCTCCTTTCTTTCACTGGAGTAATAACGTTTATATAAATAAGTTGATAGAAGTGGTTTGTATTACATGAAATAGAAAATATCGAAAAGTGTGAATCACCATGATATAACAAAAAAGTGATTTTAGCCAATGGAACAAGTTAAAGTTACGGATTATTGAAAGTATATCATGACTTTAAGGGGGGATGATTAGGTCCGATGGTCATTTTTTTTATCTCCTCAAGGCACGTTGAGAGTGTTGTCTTGATGTAATGCAAGGATATCTAAAAGCCTTATTTTACAGCGTTTCTAAGAATATAATAAAGCAGCAAGGTTGGTTAAAAAACTGACCTTGCCGCTTTTTTGTTTTATGTAGACATATCCGCTGGTATGAAGTGTGGATGATTTGTAGTTCAGTAGTTAGTGGAAACATATGAGCAGTAAAATTTGTGTATTTCGCTAGCTCGCAGGAATATGCCCATTATTTTTTAGAATAAGGCGTTATCCCATTTTTATATAGGGTATCTACTAACTTGAAAAATTCTTCTGAGGATAAATCCTTTTCTTGCTTGATCCAAAGGCGAAATAAGGAAAGGGATGTTGATATGTAAAATTCAATCAAGTATGGCTTTAAGAAATCATATTCTTGAAAGTTCAAGTCTAATCCATCAAAGGGGATTTCTCTTTTCAAGCGCTCTAAAAAATGAACACTTCCATAGTCACCCAAGAGAGCCTTGAGAACTGAGATATGCTTGCTATTCTCTATACAATTAAGTGCATTTTGGATAGAAGCCGTAGATGTTTTCATATTTGTCAATTCCTCTTTCATGTAGCTCAATAAATCACTTTCAACAGAGTCTAATAATTCGTAAATATCAGCGAAGTGTTGATAAAATGTACTACGGTTATATCCCGCTTTATTGGCAATATCTTGAACTGAGATTTTTTCAATGGGCTTTTGACTATATAATTCGCAAAAAACATCTATAAACGCTTGCCTTGTTTTTTCTGTAATTTCAGGTTGCTTTTTCATTTGATCCTCCTTTTGTAAACAAATATATCAACCAACAAATAATAAAAATCTGATGGTTGATAAAGCTGTAATAACCATTTACAATTCTATTATACAACGCGTTGTCGCATAGTCAAGAGAAAATAGTATCAATACAAGGAGTGGTTTTTATGTCAGTAAAACAAAATAGAATTTTAATTTTTGGTGCAGGTGTCATAGGGAGCATTTACGCAATGAAATTCATCGAAGCAGGGCTTGACGTTACTATGTTTGCACGTTCTAATAGATTTAAAGCATTGAAAGAAAATGGCCTACAATATAATGAAAAAGGTGTGGTTAAATCTATAAAAGTAAATGTCATTGATACGCTTGAAAATGATGATGTATATGATTTTATTTTCGTTACAGTTCGTTACGATAAATCCCAATCAGCGTTGTTAGTACTAAAAGACAATAAAAGCAAAAATATTGTTACAATGACGAGTAATTCAAGTGGATTTTCTCCGTGGCTAGATATTGCTAGCGATAGGCTTTTACCAGCCTTTCCCGGTGTTGGCGGACAGATTAAAGATGGAATATTGTATGCTCGAATTCCACCAAAGGTTTTAGTTGCTACTATGTTTGGAGAAATTAATGGTTTAGAGACAGAACGTGTAAAAAACCTCGCAAAATTATTTAAAACAGCAAAACTTCCCTATACAATTAATAAGGATATGAAATCATATCTAATAACACATTCAGTATCGGATATTGCACTGTTGGGTAGTTTATATTTTGAAAATAAGATAATTGATGAAGAAGCAGCTAGAATCAGAAAAACGGCACACAAAATAACAATCACTTTAAAAGCATATTTAAGGGCAATACAAAAGGCTGGAGTCGCTATTAACCCATCTGCATTTAAAATTGTGCTTAAATGTCCAAATTTCATTCTAGATTTTTTCTTTATGATGTGGCTTCGGACTAAAATGGTAAAGGATATGATGTTGCCGGATTATGCCAGTAGTGCAAACAACGAAATTGTGCAGCTGAATAATGATTTATTAAAATTTTTAAATCAAAATGATGTCACAATGTAAGAACGAAAAAATGGTAATTGAATGTGAAAGTTATTAAAATTGAAGAATATAGAACAGGGGTTAGGTACGCTTCGCCTTCACCAAATAATCACCGAGATTGTGATACAATGCAAAGCCACTGATTTAAGTGGATTTCAGTGTTTTATAGGAAAAACTGTGGTAGAAAATTTTAAGTTTTTAGATTAAATTTATAGAATTTTATGTTGGACATGCACACCCCTGATTCTTTTTGAGTTAGGGGTGTGCATTTTTTGTTGGGGGTAGATCTTTTTGTAGGAATAATATTTACAAAAAATATTGTTTTAAAATGCCATTAGTATTGATCCAAAGTGAAATATTTATTTTAAGAAGTTATAGGTAAGTTATAATTAAAATAAAAGATGATAAGAACGGATTGTATAAAATAGAAATGCAAATTAAGAATAAGATTCAAGTATTTGATATAAAGGAGTTGTTTCAAATGAAATGGCAAGAAGTTAGAGAAATGTATCCAAATCAATTTGTTAAATTTGAGATTGTGGAATATCATGAAGATGAGAAAACTAAATATGTTGATGAAGTTGCAATTATAAAAGCAATAAAAGACGGCAGAGAAGCTATGAAGGAATTTACAAAATGTAAAAATGGTCAACTTGTGTATAGTACAGAAAATGAAAGCATTGTTATAGAGAGAATTAAACATATTGGAATTAGAAGCAATTTCAGCCCTTCGGACTTCAGAAGCACCCTCGGGGGTATTTGTGAGGGAAGAATGACTGAACTTGTTAAAGAAAATAGAAAGGAGGATATTTCCATTATTAGATTGCAGTTGTTTTAGTTACTTTGTAGGAAACTAGAATAATTGCAATTTTTGTTTTATTACAATTTAGTCACCTAAAAATCGTATAGGCTGTTATAATAATGTTAAATCTATAAGAGAGGTGATATAACTTGAAGATTTTACTAGTTGAAGACGATAAAACTATTGCATCTGGACTAGAATATTCCTTGAAGCAGGAGGGATTTGATACAATGGTTTGTTATGATATTTCCTCAGCTAAGGGTGTTATAAAAGATAATAAATTTAATCTATGCTTATTTGACTTATCGCTGCCTGATGGAAGTGGATATGAACTATGTAAGATAGTTAGAGAAAAAGATGATACACCTGTCATATTTCTAACTGCTTGCGATGATGAAGTTAATGTAGTGATGGGACTTGATATGGGTGCAGATGATTATATAACAAAGCCTTTTCGTATCAGAGAACTTATTTCTCGCATAAGGTCTGTAATACGCAGATATGGTAAGGACAGCAGTTCAAAAGCAAGATTAGAATTAAACAATATTCGTATTAATACTCTTGATGCAAAGGTATATAAAAATGATGAAGAAATTACTTTAACAGCGCTTGAATATCGTCTATTGCTAATCTTTGCAAATAATGCAGGGCAGGTTTTATCAAGGAATCAACTCTTAGAAGGAATATGGGATGTAGCAGGAGATTTCGTAAATGATAATACGCTAACGGTTTATATAAAAAGGATAAGAGAAAAGCTAGAAGATGATCCACAAAAGCCTATAATTATAAAGACAGTCAGGGGTTTGGGATATAAGGTTGGTGATTAAAATGATAAGAAATAGAGAGGTTAGAGTATACTTTATTATTGCTTTTATAGTATCTACTATAGCAGCAACCTGTATTTTTTTCTTGAATGTTCTAGCAGGAATAATTTCTTTTATGGCTTTTGTTATCTTGTTTGTTAGTAGTTTTTGGTTTATTAAAAGAGAATATGGAGAGCTTGAGAAACTCTCTGGTTATTTGAGGCGTATTTGCAATGGAGAGTATTCGCTGGATATTAGAGATAACGAAGAGGGAGAACTAAGCATTCTTAAAAATGAGATTTATAAGGTAACTCTTATGCTTTCAAAGCAAGGGGAACTTCTTAAAAAAGAGAAAATGCAGCTTGCTGATGCCATATCGGATATATCCCACCAGCTGAAGACACCGCTTACATCTATGAGAGTTATGTCAGACTTATTAAGCGATAATGACCTAGAGGCGGAAAAAAGAATTGAATTTACTAATAATATTGAAATGCAGCTTGATCGTATGCAGTGGCTGTTAACTTCTTTACTAAAGCTATCTAAAATAGATGCTGGAACGGTGAGCTTTAAAAAGGATAGAGTAGCTGTATCAGAACTAATTAGAAAATCAACTGAGCCTCTTCTGATTCCTATAGAAATTAAGAATCAAACACTAGTGATAGAAGGCTGTAGTAATGTAAGCTTTATTGGAGACTTATACTGGACTACAGAGGCTTTAATCAACATAATAAAAAATTGCATAGAGCATACTGGAGAAGATGGAAGAATATCTATCTTCTTTGATGAAAATCCTTTGTTTACAGAAATAAAGATTTCAGATAACGGAAGTGGAATAGAAAAAGAAGATTTACCATATATTTTCAAGCGATTTTACAAGGGCAAAAATGCAGGTGAAGATAGCGTGGGAATAGGTCTTGCTATGGCTAAAACCATTGTTACAAGTCAAAATGGAGATATAAATGTAAGCAGCAGGAAAAATGAGGGGACATGTTTTATTATAAAATTTTATAAGGTAACGGTATAAAGGATAGATATTTATATCAAACAAAATTTAAAGCTCAAAAATTCATAAGTGACTAAATTGTAATAATAAAGTCACTGTAAAGTCATCTGAACTATATATACTAAAACCATGATAAAAAAATTTGGAGGTTTTAAGATGGAAATACTAAGAATAGAACACTTATCTAAGGTATATGGCATTGGGGATACTGCGGTAAAGGCACTTAATGATGTATCCTTTTCAGTAGAAAAAGGAGAATTTGTCGCAATTATTGGACCATCAGGTTCGGGAAAATCAACTTTGCTTCATATGCTTGGAGGGGTAGATAGACCTACTAGTGGCAAGGTTTTAGTAGATAATACTGATATTTATAATTTAGATGAAACACAGCTGGCTATCTTTAGGCGCAGACAAATCGGACTTATATATCAATTTTATAATCTTATTCCAGTACTTAATGTAGAAGAAAATATTACTCTCCCACTACTGCTTGATGGACACAAAGTAGATAAAAAGCAGTTTGATGAGATAATAAAAATACTTAACTTAGAGAAAAGGCTCAATCATTTGCCTAACCAACTTTCTGGTGGACAACAACAAAGAGTGTCTATAGGAAGAGCTCTTATAAATAATCCAGCTATAATGCTTGCTGATGAGCCAACTGGAAATCTAGATAGTAAGAATAGTAGTGAAATAGTTGATTTACTAAAAATGTTTAATAAAACTTTTAACCAAACCCTTATAATAATTACTCATGATGAGCGTATTGCATTACAAGCTGACAGAATCATATCAATAGAAGATGGTGAAATTAAAAAGGATGAGGTGATTCGCTCATGAATATAATAAATAAATTGACTTTAAGGAATTTAAAATTAAATAAAAAGAGAACAATTGTAACTATAATAGGCGTAATTATCTCTGCGGCAATGGTAATTGGTGTGGCTACTCTCGTAGTTTCTTTTATGGATGTAATGCAAAGACAAAGTATAGCCAATGAAGGGGAGTGGCATGTTGTCTATAAAAATATTGATAACGTTCAGCTCCAGTCAATAAAAAGTGATAAAAATACGAAGAATGTTATTTTGAGTAGGGATTTAGGATATGCATTGTTAAATGGAAGTAAAAATGTTAGTAAACCTTACTTATTTATACAGGAGTACAACAAAGAAGGTTTTAGTAAGTTTCCAGTTAAATTAAGTAAGGGAAGGTTCCCAGAAGCTGCAAATGAAGTTGTAATTTCAGAGGACATTATAAACAATGCTAAAGTTAACTACAAAATAGGAGATACTCTAACTGCTGATATTGGTAAGAGATATTCGAAAGATAATCAAAACGACAATAGAGTTTTGACACAGAACGATTATTTTCAAAAGAATAAAGATACTCTTGGAGAAACTTTAACAAAGGAAAATACAAAAACTTATAAAATTGTAGGTATAATAAAGCGTCCTGAGTTTGAGCCCACATGGGCTCCAGGTTTTACAGTACTTGGTTATGTAGATGAAAATAATGTTACTTCGCAGGAAAAAGAAAATGCATTTGTAATATTAAAAAGTATTAACAGAGGACTATTTGATCATGCAAAAGATATAGCAGCACAAAATAAAATAAAAATAGTAGAGTTTAATAATAGCTTACTTAGATATTATGGAGTTGTTAAGGATGATTCACTGAACAATATGATTCTTGGTCTATCAGCTATAATGATTATTATAATAATGGTTGGATCTATTTCACTCATATATAATGCTTTTGCTATTTCTGTATCAGAACGTTCAAGATATTTAGGAATGCTATCAAGTGTAGGAGCTACCAAAAGACAAAAGAGAGATTCAGTGTTTTTTGAAGGAGCAGTCATAGGGGTAATAGGTATTCCGATTGGAATTATTTGCGGATTTTTAGGTATGGGCCTTACGTTCCTATGTGTAAACTCTATGATTAGGGGAGTTTTGGGAATTACTGAAAACTTTAGGATAGTTGTATCGCCGTTAATTGTTATTGCTGCAATTGTAGTTTCTGCTCTTACTATATTAATATCAACATATATTCCTGCAAAAAGAGCTTCAAGTATATCTGCTATCGATGCTATTCGCCAAACCTCGGATATAAAATTAACAGATAAAGAGATAAAAACTTCAAGGTTTACAGAAAAAGTGTTTGGTATTGAGGGAAATATAGGACTTAAGAATTTAAAAAGAAATAAAGGTAGATATAAGGCAACAGTATTTTCTTTGACTATCAGCATGATATTGTTTTTAAGTGTAAACTCTTTTACTTCGGATTTAAAGAAATCTGTTATTTTAAGTCAAGATGGAATAAACTTTGATATAAATGTATTGATTACAGGTAAAAATGCAGAGGAAAAAAACAATACAGTTAAAAAAATAAGCGCTCTTGATAACATAAAAGAGCTCAGCCAAGTAAATACTTTCGATGCAAGGGTATGGATTAATGAAAACTCCATGGCAGACTACTTGAAAGGTGACGACAAAAGTATAATGAAAAATGGAGCATATCCTTATAGTATTAAGGTAAATGCATTAGATAACGAAGCTCTTAAAATATATGCAAAAGAAGTTGGAGTAGATTTTAACTTATTAAAGGATACAAATAAAATTTCTGTAATAGTTATTGATACAGTTAAATATAAAGATATGCAGACTAAAAAATATGTCCAAACAAAGGCAGTAAAAGTAAATAAGGGAGAAAAGCTAGATTTGCTTTATCATAGCTTTGAACCAGAAAAAGATGAGTCGCTAACATCAGTAGAAATAGCAGATGCTACAGATAAATTACCTACAGGAGTTTTTTCTGAAGGGACAAATCCAGAATTTAACATTATAGTATCTAGAGAAGTATTTGATAAAATAATAGGTGTTCGTGGGAATATAGTTGAAAGCATAGATACAAACTTATTTATAAATAGTAATGATCCTGTAACACTTCAGACAGATATTGAAACTATTATAAATGCTGGAGGGGACAATAAAATTTCTATTCAAAATGTATTTATGAATAGACAAAGAGAAAATCAGATCATTGTGCTTATGTCAGTTTTTGGATATGGATTTGTTGCACTAATTATAGCTATCTGCGTTGCAAATATACTTAACACAATATCCACTAGTGTTGCTCTTAGGAAGAGAGAGTTTGCCATTTTAAAATCTGTTGGAATGACACCAAAAAGCTTCAATAAAATGATAAACTATGAAAGTATATTCTATGGCATTAAATCACTTGCATATGGACTTCCACTAAGCATTGGAATAATGTATTTAATTCATAAAATAATCATGGGAAAATTTAATTTTAGTTTTATTCTTCCATGGGTAAGCATTTTATCAGCTGTAGTTTCTGTATTTATAATTGTGGGGGTAGCAATGCTTTATTCTAGCTCAAGAGTAAAAAAGGAGAATATTATAGATGCACTCAAGAGTGAATAGTATCAATAGAATTATTTAATATCTATATTCTTTGGAATATTAGGCACATGAAAATAAATAACAAGTCCAAATATGCTAGCAGATGGACTTGTTATTTATTTGACTGTACCTTACATTGTTAATGGAGATATTTTTCCTTTAAGATTATCTGTATAGGCTAGTTTTCCATCCACAGTTATTACAACAGCACCCATACCCTTAATTCTATTAACTCTATGAATAATTGAAGCAGCATCTAATCCAAACAATTTAGTAGTATATATATCGCAGTCTAGCGATTTATCAGCAATAATAGTTAAAGAAGCTATATTACTTTCTATTGGGTAGCCTGTTTTGCTGTCAAATATATGGTGGTATTTACGTCCATTATTTTCAAACACCCTCTCATATATTCCTGATGTTACAACGGATTGATCTTTTATTTTGACAAGTGCCACTGCATTTCCTCTTGGTAGAAACGGATTTTGTATTCCCACATTCCAGTCACCGCTGTTTGATGGTGAGTCTCCAAAAACGAGAACATTACCGCCCATATCAACCATAGCTGAAATAGACCCATTTTCCTTAAAGAATTCCATAACTTTATCAGCAAAATAGCCCTTAGCTATGGCTCCAAGGTCTATCTCAATGCCTTTTTTTAAGAAATACACGGTCTTTTTTTCATCATCTAGTTGTATATTTTCAGGCTTTAAAAGTTCCAGTACATTTGCTATAGCTTCTTTCTCTGGTACATGTGCCTCCTTAAAACCTATTCTCCATAATTTTATTAATGGTCCTATTGCAATATTTAAATATGTATTCTCACATAAACTATGTTTTTTTCCTATTTTTATCAGCTCATACAGCTCTGCATAAACTTCTTGCGGAGCTAGTGGAGCTGTTTTTTTTAGCGTGGCAAGCTGTGAGTTATCACTGTTAGCACTAAAGACTTTTTCATAATTAATCAGCATATCACAAGCCTTTTCTGCAAGCTTTTCAGCAGATTCTCCCTTTATATATATAGAGATCTTTGTTCCCATAAGATATATTATCTTCGTATACTCATTCATTTTGCTCTCCTACAATGTAATTATTTTGTCCATGAATTAGAAATGCATCTATAAGGTCTTTATCAATATCAGTTAGTTTTTTTTCACTGTGATAAGCCATAAAATAATCTAAATTCAGTTCATCAATTGGAATTTGATATATGTTGTATTCAGATGGACACTCCTTTACATAGATGCTTTCTGGTATAAAGGTCAGTCCCAAATTACTCGTTGCAAGATTACGTACAGTGTTGATTTCGGTGCTTTCCATTATGATTTTTGGTTCCACCTTATAAACGCTTAATAATTGATCTATCTGCTTTCTTATAGCAGAACCCTTGGAAGTTAGTATCAGCTTTTGACACAATATCTTGTTTATGTCGATAGTTCCTTCTGGAATAATGGCGACATCTTTTTGATATAGATCACAGCAGCGAGGAATAATAGCACGGTATCCATGTCTGCCCCAAGTAATAGAGTTTAAGTTTGGAGAAATATTTCTTGAATTTTGTCCAAGCCAAAAATCCAATTCACCATTCAGAATGAGTTTCTCATTTTTTTCTGGTAAAGTCTCTGAAAGCTCTATTCTACAGTTTGGATGTATATCCAAAAATTTTGGTAAAAAAAGAGGCAAAAGGTAGGTCCCAAGGCTAGGAAGTACTCCTATCTTTATAACCTTGCTATCTATATCAGACACAGCTGATATTTCCCTAATCAGCTTCGCATAATTATTTTCTATTGAAGTTAAATACTGATAATATATCTTCCCCTGCTCAGTTAAGCGATATGGCAGCTTGCTACGACTTATAAGCTCACAGTTTAACTGACTTTCTATCCTTTTAATACTCTGTGTCAAGTGAGGTTGAGAAATATAAAGTGATTTGGCAGCCTTGCCATAATTACTGTATTTTAAAATGGCATCAATATAATATAAAATATCCTGAGAGTAGTATTTTGACATTTAATTCATCCTTTTGTGAAATAATTAGGCACATTAAAATAAATAACGAGTCCCAAATAGCTTTGCAAGTGGACTTGTTATTTATGTAATAGTGCCTTAACTCATATATTCTTGTGCTTGATTATAACAAATATGTTATCAAACTTCAATAAATAACTATTAGATATAATATATGTAACATGTTAAAATTATATCAAACAATTATTAAACTTATGAAGTTATGAAATTTTGAAGTACAGAAAGGGGATTACTATGAAGTATTTAGCAATTGTAGGCACTAACTCAGACGTGTCAACTAATCGTATGCTGCTTCAATTTATGCAAAAGCATTTTTCGAGTGAGGCAGAGATAGAACTATATGAAATTAAGGATTTACCTGCCTTTAATGAACCAGAGGATTCTGATGTCCCTGAAAAGGTAGCAGAATTATCTGATAAAATTTTAAAAGCAAATGGTGTAATAATAGCAACTCCAGAGTATGATCATGCCATACCTGCAGTTTTAAAGAGTGCTCTTGAATGGATTAGTTACACTAGTCAGGCACTTACTGATAAGCCTGTTTTAATAGTGGGGGCTTCTCTTGGTACACTTGGTTCTTCTCGTGCACAGGCACATCTTAGACAAATACTTGATTCACCTGAGCTTGCTGCAAGAATCATGCCAAGTAGTGAATTCCTTTTAGGAAAATCACAAGGCGCATTTGATAGCGCAGGAAATCTTATCTATTCAGATAAGCTAGCAGAGCTTGATGAAATTTTCAGAGAGTTTCTTCTATTTACAGATATTACATCAAAACTTTTAGCAGAAAAAGCTTTACATAAAAAAGTTAAAAAATTCACTTGGGAAGAGTAGGAGGATTAATATTAATGAAATTTATAGCAATTGTTGGAACTAGTGCAAAAAGATCATATAATCGTAAACTCCTTCAGTTTATGAAAAAATATTTTGAGTCAAAGGCAGAAATAGAAATACTTGAGATTACTGATGTTCCTATGTTTAATCAATCTGATAATCAGTCCTCAAGTGAAGTTATACAGATGTTCAATAATAAGATTACAGCAAGTGATGGTGTTATTATAGCTACTCCTGAGTATAATCACTCAATTCCATCTAGTCTTAAAAGCTTAATTGAATGGCTAAGCTTTGATCTTCATCCACTTGCTGGTAAATCAGTAATGATCCTTGGCGCATCTCTTGATGTTCAAGGTTCTTCACGTGCACAATTGCATCTTCGTCAAATCCTAGATGCACCAGGTGTTGATGCAAATGTAATGCCAGGATATGAGTTTTTACTTGGAAGCGCACACAAAGCGTTTGATGAGGAAGGTAATCTAAACAATGAAAGAACAATAGACTTCTTAGAAATATGCTTCCTACGTTTTATGCGTTTTGCAAAGATTTCAAATCAGCTTAATGAAGAAGAAGAGTTTACCTTTAAACCAGGAGTATATGAGGTAGATGCAATAGGTCACAGCGGAAGTCTTCCAATGAAGGTATCCTTTAGTGAAGAAAGAATAGAAAGTATAGATATAAATACAGATGGTGAGACAGAAGGACTTGCAGATGTAGTTTTTGTAAGAATACCAGATAAAATAATTGAAGGACAGACATTAAATGTTGATGCTCTTTCTGGTGCGTCAGAAACTAGTAATGCTGTACTAGACGGTGTAGCTAAAGCAGTTAAGCTTGCAGGAGTTAACCCTGACATACTTAAGAGACGTCCAAAGCCTGCTAGCAGTCTTATAAAAGAAGACGAAGAATATAGTTGTGATGTAGTAGTTGTAGGTGGAGGCGGCGCTGGATTAAGTGCAGCTGCAACAGCACTTCAGAATGGTAAAAGTGCTATTGTTCTTGAAAAATATCCAGCAGTAGGTGGAAATACCATACGTTCAGGTGGTCCTATCAATGCTGCAGATCCAGAGTGGCAGATGCAGTTTGAAGAAAATAAAGGAGAAAGACATACAATTGAAGAGCTACTAGATACAGATGAGAGCTTAATTCATCCAGAATACATAGATGATTTCCGTGCACTTAGAGAAGAGTTTTCTGCTTATAAGGAAAAGTTTGGCACACAAAAGGGACATCTATTTGATTCGCCATTACTTCACAGAATGCAAACATATTTTGGTGGTAAAAGAACTGACCTTAATGGTAACACAATATACGGCCAATATGATCTAGTAAAGATACTTACAGACAGAGCTTTAGAAAGTGTTAAATGGCTAGAGGATATAGGGGTTGAGTATGATAAGAGCATAGTATTTGCTCCAGTTGGTGCACTTTGGCGTCGTGGTCATAAACCTACAAAAAGCCATGGTTCATCATTTATACTTGCACTAACAAAATATGTGCAAGATAACTCAGGAAAAATCATTACTGATAGCCCTGTAAAAGAATTCATCATAGAAGATGGTGAAATAAAAGGAGTTATAGCAACTGGTGTCAATGGCCAAAAGATAACTGTTCATGCAAAAGCAGTAGTCCTTGCAAGTGGTGGTTTTGGTGCGAACACAAAGATGCTAAAAGAATACAACACTTACTGGAGTGAAATAGCTGATGATGTAAAAACTACCAATTCATATGCTATGACTGGTGATGGAATATTACTTGGTAAATCTGTAGGAGCAGCACTTATAGGAATGGGCTTTACTCAAATGATGCCTGTAGCTGATCCTGAAACTGGTGAATTATTCAGTGGAGTTCAAGTACCTCCTGAAAACTTTGTAATGGTAAATAAAGAAGGAAAAAGATTTATTAATGAATTCTCTGGAAGAGATGTATTAACAAAAGCTGCAATTGAACAGGGTGGTTTATTCTACCTTATAGCTGATGATGAAATAAAGAAAACCGCAGCTAATACAAGTCAAGAAAAGCTAGACCGTCAGGTAGAAGCTGGTACTTTATTTAGAGCTGATACTCTAGAAGAGCTAGCAGTAAAAGTTGGTATGGATCCTGCAGTTCTTGTAGACACAATTAATAAATATAATTCATATGTGGATTCTGGTTTTGATCCTGAATTCCATAAGGATACATTTAGCTTAAAAGTAGAGAAAGCACCGTTTTATGCTACTCCTAGAAAGCCAGCAGTTCATCATACAATGGGTGGACTTAAGATAGACACTAAAGCTCATGTATTAGATGAAAATGATAAACCAATTAAAAATCTTTATGCTGCTGGAGAAGTTGCTGGAGGTATCCATGCAGGTAACCGTCTTGGCGGTAATGCATTAACTGATATATTTACCTTCGGAAGAATTGCTGGTAAAACTGCAATTGATGAAATGAAATAGTTAAGGGTTAGATACAAAGACGAAGAGCCGATGACACGCATAAGTAAAAATGCGGTTATAGGCTCTTTCTCTTATTCTTCAATAGATATTGTACATTTGATACGATACGGTTCGCTTCCACCATGAAACCCACGAAAATCTAAACTGATTTTTATGTTTTTTTATTTTAAAGAAATGAATTCATTATAAAAATTAAGTTTTTCTTTTAAATGTTCGGTAGAGTATATATGATATCGAAATAGGTAAAAGGACTGCAGATAAAGAATAATTGCTACTGAAGTTATATACTAATTACAGCAAAAATATATTGACAAGCACAATTGTATTTATTACAATTAAATTGAAAGAAATGGATACTTACAAAGAAATAAGATTATGAATGTGCAAAGGAGGATATTATGCAGATTGTCCTAGATATTTTAGTCATTGCAGTAGCAATTGAACATATATTTATTATGTTGCTTGAGATGTTTTTTATTAAATCATCAGTTGCTAAAAGAACTTTTAATATAGATAGTAAACTTCTTGATAAAAAAGAAGTAAGAGTTATGTTTGCAAATCAAGGATTATATAATGGCTTCTTAGCTGCAGGATTATTTTGGAGCTTTTTTATATCAGAATCAATGTCAACTCAATTAAGATTTTTCTTTTTAGGATGTGTAATTATTGCTGCTATATATGGAGCAATTACATCCAATAAAAATATTTTTATAAAGCAAGGTGGTTTAGCCATATTAGCAATAATTCTATTAATTTATTTAATGTAGGAATTAACATGAGAGAATTAAGAGAAGGTTTGATTTTTAATTAAAATTTTATAATATAAATACTAGGAAGGAAGTGTTAGAAATGAAAATAGAAGTATGGTCTGATTTTGTGTGTCCATTTTGCTATATAGGCAAAAGGAGATTAGAAATTGCTTTAAGTAAATTTGAACATAGGAATGAAGTTGAATTAGTTTTTAGAAGTTTTGAGCTTGATTTAGCAGCTAAAAAGAAATTTGATGGAAATATTCATGAAATAATAGCAAAAAAGTATGGCATATCAGTAGAGCAAGCTAAAGCATCAAATAATCAAATTGTTGAACAAGCTAAGGCTATTGGTCTTGACTATAATTTTGATAAATTAATCCCAACTAATACTTTTGATGCACATAGGATAACACACTATGCAAAAACAGAAGGAAAGATGAATGAATTAGCAGAAAGAATTTTAAAAGCATACTTTATAGATTCACTAAATATATCTGATTATAAAGTATTGGCTGGCCTAGCTGGTGAAGTTGGTCTTAATATTGATAAAGCTTTACAAGTATTGGAATCAGATAAGTATGGAGCGGAAGTGAGAAGGGACGAAGAAAGCGCCTCAAAGCTTAAAATAAACAGTGTTCCTTACTTTGTATTTAATAATAAATATGCAATATCTGGTGCGCAACAACCTGAGTTATTTTTAGAGATATTGGAGAAAGTAAGAAAAGAAGAACTTTCATTACCAATAGAGAAATTTACAGTGGAAGAACAAAGTCAAGATGATATTAGTTTAGGAATTTGTTCAGATGGCAAGTGTAAAATTTGAGACTGTATTGGAATGATTAATTTTTTGAAAAATTAATAAAGAACTAAGACTTGGCTATTTCAAAATAGGAATTTAATTTCAATTTTGAAATAGCCTTTGGTATTTTATCAGATAAAATAGAAAGTACTAGTGAGTTATTGACTTAAATTTAATTTATATATAAAATCAAATTTGTGCTTAAGAATTAGCTTGATTTTATATACAGAGGAGATAGAATTATTTGAAGAAAAAGGATGATTATAATAAACAAATAAAAAATGGAGAAGAAAATACAGGGAAATGCATTGAGATGAAAAAGTGTAATGAAGAGGAAAAAGAAAATAATAAATGCAAAAACTGTGGAGAACCAGCAAGTTATTTTAGTGATGAAAATAATGGTTGGCTATGTGAGGATTGCAGGAGCATAGAAGATAGATTAGATAAACTTGCTAATAAAATAGAGAAAAAGCTAAGTAAAAGAGTTTATTCTTTTGATTTAAATGAATTAATAAATTGTTTGTCTAAAGATGAAATATATAATATAGCAAGAAATCTTGGAGTAAATAAGATATCAGGTTTAAATAAAGAAAACTTAATTGAAACATTACTTAAAGAATATAAGAATTTGGTTGAAAAAAGAGCTTTATTTTTTGACGAGGAAAGATATAGGATTTTAAAAAGTTATGTGGATAGCAAAGGTGTAAAACTTTTTGATGATATTGATGAAGACGAAGCAGATAAGAGCGTATATTTTATACAGCAAGGAATGCTCTTTCCAACTGTAAAAGATGGTGTATCAATATTTTTAATGCCTGAAATAGTACAAGCATTAATAAAAGAAAGAAATAATATTGAATATAGACGTGTAATAAAATTCAATAGTGAAATTGTAAATATCTTTAGGGCAATGAATAAAGTATATGGTATTTTAAAACTAACAGATGCTAAAGAGATAATAGAAAGATATTTGAATATAGAAAATTGTGAATTAGAAGAGTTAATTAGAGAGGCAACATATTACTACAATGAATATAGAGAAGAAGGAATGTTTATTGTTAATAATGAAATAGATAATTTCGATGAACTATTAAAGGATATAGATACAGAAAAAGATTTGAGTTATGCCATGATTTCGAAAGAAGAATTATTAAATATGTTAGAAGAAAATTGGGTTTATAATAGTAAAGCAGGAAAAACTTTTTATAAAGAGTTTACTAATATGTTTAGAGTAGATAGAGACATGTTAATAGCTATGATGGAAGACTTGATTTTTGATGTTCAAGAAAATGAACCTAAAGATGCAGTAGATAAAATGATAGAATTAATTAATATTGAAAATGAAGAAGCCAGATATGTTGCATCGAGTATGATGAATAAATTTGTTAAGAAAATTAGGTTATGGAGATATAAGGGTTCAACCACTAATGATATTAAATCAAATGTAGTTAGCTTAAAGGCAAATAAGGATATAAAAAGAAATGATCCTTGTCCATGTGGTAGTGAAAAAAAATATAAAAAGTGTTGCGGTAAAGATGAGAAGGTTATTAATTTATTTGAATAATTATTAGATAACTTTAATTAAGGAACAAGAAATAAAATAACAAATTAAGTATACAAAATATACAAGTATAATTATTAGTTATTTTTTTGACGGTTCCTTGTTAATTTTCAAAATATTATTCATTATAATTGCTCCTTTTATTTTATTGTGATAAAATTATCGCGTACCTTGATAATAATTTAATACAAATATTTTTACGAGTACAATTATTTTAATACATAGTATCTTAAAAGATACCAAGGAGTGTAAGCATGCAAGAAAACTTAAGCTTAGAAAATTTAAATGCAGAAGAAATATGGGAAAAGTTATATAACAAAGAATTAAATTGTAAGAAGAACATTTTAGAATATATTGATATTGCTAAGATACTAAAAAAGGGTGAGGCTGACCCAGAAAAGATTCAAGATACTTATAATTTTATCTATGATAATATTGAGAAGATGTCAGATAAAGTTAAACCTAATACTATTATGTATCTTCAAAATGAATTAAAAAATCAGTTTGGCAAATATGTAGTTGAAAAGGAGCCTAAAGAAGAAGATGCCTTTATAAAATTCTTTAAGGAGGCATACCCTGTAAAAGATAGAAGAAAAGATTTTACTTGGGTTATGATGAATATTAATAACATAGTGGAAGAACAAATTTGGACTACATTAATTCACATTAACAGAGAATATATATGTAAAAGAATTAAATTAGAAGCTGAAGAAAAAGAAGCTATAATTAAAATGATAGAAAAGGTAATTAAAAAAGATAATATAAAATATATTAATCGAATAAAAAGTTTAGATAAAGTATTAAATAATTTAAATATTAAAATAGTAAATGACAAGGATAAATTCAAGGTTAAAAAATTATAATTATGTAAAAAGAATTTTAGTAATGCACAAGAGCATTGTTAAAATTCTTTTTTATTCTCTAGGAATTTATATTCGATTCAAATCTGTGGATAACTTATGAAAAGGCTGATTAAGAATGTTATGTTTTATAAAGAGAATAAAAGAGAAAATATATTCGCCTGCCAGATTTTTCTCACATGCGTTCGAAAAGGCAGATGCGTAAAAAAATCTCCGGCTCCACAGTCGCCTGCGATTTTGTTCTTGATAAAGATTTTTAAAGCTGTAGTCATATTTTTTATATACAAAGTATAAGATTAGTGAAAATGGGCTATTGTTGAGCCTATTTTTGGGGGTTGTTCTTTTACTGGATCTACATGAATTACCATGCAGATATTCAAATCATTAGAAATTTCATTTTCAGCTGCATCAATTGTTTCCTTCGTTATGGCTATTGCCCCTATATTAGAATTATTCAATGTTTTATAGATCACTTGAGGATTTAATCATCGTTATGATAATAAAATAATCATTTGTATTTTTAAATGTAAATAATATTGACAAAATTCCGTGAGAATAATATACTATGAAATAAGAACGACGATGTTCGACAAACATACTTTAAAAAGTATATTTTTCGGATGTCGTTTTTTTATACAAAAAATAGGACATTATTTAGTTGAGAAAAAGAATTCAAAAATTAAAAAAACTTATACATAAATAGCTGAAATTTTGTTTTGAGATTTAACATACTAAGGAGGATTTTATATGGAAATTAATTTAGGCGATTGCAGTTTTATATTAATCTGTTCAGCACTTGTACTTTTAATGACACCAGGACTTGCATTTTTTTATGGTGGAATGGTTCGTAGGAAAAATGTTTTAAATACATTGATGTCTTCATTCTTTGTTTGTGGATTAGCATCAATAATGTGGGTTTTAGTAGGTTATTCATTGTCTTTTGGTAATGATTTTCATGGGATAATAGGTGGACTTAATTTCTTAGGTTTTAATGGGGTAGGAGCAGAGCCTTCAGCATATGCACCTACAATACCTCAAGAGCTTTTTGCTGCATTTCAAATGATGTTTGCAATAATTACTCCAGCGCTTATAACTGGAGCTTTAGTAGAAAGAATGAAGTTTTCAGCATTGTTCATATTTGTAGCTATATGGTCACTTTTAGTATATTATCCAATGGCACATATGGTATGGGGAGCTGGTGGATTAATAAGTTCTTTAGGTGCCGTTGATTTTGCAGGAGGAAATGTAGTTCATATAAGCTCAGGTATTTCGGGCCTTGTAGCTTGTATTATGTTAGGTAAGAGACGTGGACATGGAATTATGGCATATAGACCACATAATATTCCATTTGTAGTTCTTGGAGTAGCATTACTTTGGTTTGGGTGGTTTGGATTTAATGCAGGTAGTGCGCTTGGAGCTGGTCCACTTGCTGTACATGCATTCATGACAACAAATACTGCAGCAGCTGCAGCTATGCTTTCATGGATGTTAATTGAAAAAGTAAAACATGGTAAGCCAACATTACTTGGAGCAGCAACAGGAGCAGTATTGGGGTTAGTTGCAATTACACCAGGAGCAGGTTTTGTTCCACTTTGGTCATCAATTATAATTGGTATAGCAGTATCTCCAATTTGTTTCTTCTTTGTGGAAAAAGTAAAAGCTAAGTTTGGATATGATGATGCACTTGATGCTTTTGGATGTCATGGAATCGGTGGAATTTGGGGTGGTATTGCAACTGGAATTTTTGGACAAACTGCAATTAATCCTGTAGCACAATGGAATGGTCTTTTCTATGGAGATGTTAAACTTTTCATTGCACAAATAATGAGTATTGTAATAACAATAATATTTGCAGGTGGGATGACTTTCTTAATTATAAAAGTTATGAAAATGTTTATGGATATTAGAGTTGATAGCTCAGAAGAAGCTGATGGACTTGATGTAGCTGAACATGGGGAATCTGCTTATCCATCATTTAATGGATTAGACTAGGAATATAATGCATGAATGCATAAAATGGAGAAAGTATAATATTAAAAAATAGAATTAAAAAAATTCTATGGTGGATTTCAAAGGTCGTGCTTCGCCGCCAACATGAAACCTACGACAATACATTAAGAGGATAACCGCTGCATGGCGGAAATTCACAAAGGGACTGTCGCACTAAATATGCTAGTTTTGCAACAGCCCCTTTATTTTGCTTTGAAACATATCCACTGGTGAAAATTTAAACCTTCGAGATATTTAATTTAATGATGCAAGAATAAAGTTAAGTTAAATAATCTTTAGAAAATCCTTAGAAATATAGCAAGGTATTCTTTAAAAATTATGCTTATTATTAGAATATAGCTGGTAAAAATAAGATTTTTAGAAGGAAAGATGGCATAGTATTTATATGATCGTAGAATATCTATGATTTATTAAGAAACAAATACATAATTCTTTAAAACTGATTATATTTTTATCATAATATTTTAATAAAGGAGGATATCATGAAATTAAACTCTTATCAAAAATCTTTTGTATGCATTATACTTTTTGGATTAATTGCATTATTATCATGTTACACAGTTATAAAAGAAAATAATAAAACAACATCAATAACTAGGCGTATGAGTACAAATAGAGAATGGACAGATTCTTCAAAAATTCCTTATACAATTACTTTTAATCAAGGAGATATTATACGATTTAATTATAAATCAACTATTAACGATGGAAAGTTATTGCTAAGATTTGTTGATTCACAAGGAAACTTAATATATGAGTTTGATACAGGGAAAAAGGGAGAAAAGGATATAAAAATAGAGAAAACCGACATATATGAGCTTTTTATAGAAGGAGATAAATTTAAAGGAAATTACGAGATAATATGTGAAAAATCTTAAATAATAAAGTAGCAACTCAGTATGCTATGTTCTACCTTTGAGTACTGCGGCTTATCAATTTTCTTTTCTCTTTTCATGAGTATAGTACCTCCGTTTTGGGTTTAAAAAAAGCGGCTCAAATTGGGCCGCTTATTATAGTTGTACTTTTATTTATATTGAATAATAAAATATACTATTAGGTTATAATATTTCTATATAACCTTCAGTTCCATTTATTCTAATTCGTTGACCATCTTTGATAAGTTTAGTAGCGTCATCTACGCCTGCCACTGCTGGAAGACCATATTCCCTAGCAACAACAGCACCATGAGTCATCATTCCACCCACTTCTGTTACCAAACCTTTAACAAGAACAAAGATTGGTGTCCAGCTTGGATCGGTGAATTTTGTAATTAAAATATCGCCTTCTTCTATTTTTGCTTCATTCATATTTAAAATAACTCTAGCTCGCCCTTCAACAATACCAGAAGAAACAGGGGTTCCAGCTATTGCTCCTTTTGGCATATTACCTGTATCGTATTCGCCTGAAATTATTTCTCCATCAGAAGTCATTATACGAGGTGGTGTCAATTTCTTATAAATTTCGTATTCTTCTTTCCGCTTATTTATGATGCTGTAGTTAACACGTTTTGTTTTAACTGCTTCTTTAAGTTCATCAAAGGTTAGATAATATATATCATCTATGTCTTTGATTACATCATCTTGTTTTAAGGTTTCGGCTTCTTTGAGTAATGCCTGTTTTACAATCCAGAAATAACAGATTAAAAGATATTTATTGTACTCTCTATAGCCAGCAAAATTACGTAAAACACTTATGACTTTCTTTGTCTTTTTTAACTTCCTATTACCACCAGGCAGCTGCTTCAAGCGACTTAATATTTCAGCTTTTTTTTGTTTAGCTTCAAGAAGTCCTTGTTCAAATTTAGCACTGTGGGCATTAGGTTCAAAATTCTTTATATTGCTTAGTATTAGTGGAACAAGAAGCATTGGGTCTTCGTTCCATCTTGTTCTGGTAATATCAATTTCTCCAGAGCAGCGCATACCATATTTTTTAAGATAACTGTGAATAGAGTCGCTGACAATATTACCTCCATCTATTTTACTTAAATCTTCAAAGAAAGTTTCTCTTTTTGCATTCTCAAGATATTTAATTACAGCTGGATACTGTCTTATTACATCTGCTACATCAAGGAGCTCTAATCCCATTTCGGAAGTAACGTTGTTTGATACTGATTGAGCGAGGGTATCTGCTACACTTTTTTCATCAAGCCATTTCTTCATATTTTTGTTTATCCAGTTAGAGGCATAAGATCCTGCAAAATAAGCTCCATAGACTTTAAACATAGCAGCCTTTATATCCTTCATGTCCTTTACAATGAAATCAAAGAGCTCCTCTCCAGAAATAGAAGAAAATATTTGTTCTTTATTCCTAAGCAGTGCTTGATTTTCAGCTACGGATTTTTCAACAAAAGCTGGATCATTTCTGAGATATTCCTTTATCATCTGGATTCCAAAAGATAGGACACCTCCTTCTACATTTAAAGATGTCTTTCCTTTAGGAAGCGATTTAAGGTATTCTTTTCGTTTTTGAAGATTTATAAGTGCACTCTTCATCAAAACATCTACCTTGTCTAAACCACTGATAAAAAGCTTTCTAGCTATTGGTGAAGCAAGATCATGGGATATATCCATATACAATCTTCCGCCTATCACGGGCATATTTGTTTGTATTCCAAATTGCTTAAAGAATATTTGGAAGAAACTTAAACCTAATGGTCTCATGGCTTCTGTCATCATTTGTCTATGAGCAAAGGATAAATAAACATGGTTTTTATTATCATTAACTTGTGGTGAAGGATATAAAGTAGTAATTGGACGACTTTGAACAACATAGAATTTATCATCATAAAGGCACCACTCAATATCCTGTGGACGACCAAAATAAGACTCAATCTTTCTACCCATATTACTAAGCTGTAAAATTTGATCATCTGTCAGTGTCTGCATATTTTGACGCTCACCTGTAATTGCTCTTTCTTCAGTACCGCCTTCTTTTAATGCATAAATTGCAAGTTTTTTAGCAGATATCTTTTTATCAATAATTTTATTTTCCTGCACTTTATAAATATCAGAATTCACGAGTCCTGAAACCAAAGCTTCACCAAGCCCAAAGCTGGCATCAATAGATACTATCTTTCTATTAGATGTAATAGGATCAGTTGTAAACATAATTCCTGCAGCTTGAGGAAACACCATTTTTTGAATAACTACAGATAACTGAACCTTGCTATGATCAAAGTCATTTTGCATACGGTAGATTACGGCTCTATCTGTAAACAGTGATGCCCAGCACTTACTTATATGCTTAAGAATAGAAGGCTTTCTCATAATATTTAAATACGTATCCTGCTGTCCTGCAAATGAAGCTGCTGGCAAATCCTCTGCTGTAGCACTAGAACGTACAGCATAAGCATTTATTTCGCCAAGTTTTGAAAGGTGAAAGGTTATTTCAGCATCTATATCCTTTGGAATTTCTATCTCCTCAATAACTTTACGAATCTTTCCGCTTATTTCACCGATTTTTTCTATGTTTTCTATATTTAAAAGGGATAATTCACTTAATAGTGAATTAAATTCGTTGTTGTATCCAATTATCTTTTTATAAGCTTCAGTAGTTATACAAAATCCTTCTGGTACAAGTATTCCATTAATCCTAGATAATTCTCCAAGATTAGCACCCTTACCTCCAACAATCATAAGTTTTGTTTTATCAATTTCTTGAAAGCCAAGTACATATGGATTCATAGCTATTTTCCTCCTTAATTCAATGCATAAAACAATTAGATAATTTTATTATTAACCCTTAATTATTTTTGATTCCTTCTTTAATTATATTAATGGCATCGATAACTTTTTTTAAATACTCATTTTCATTAAAGCCGCTTTTGAAAAATTCCTCTAAGCTATATGAGAAAAGCATATCCAAAACTATATCAGTATTAACTTCCTGCCTTATAAGACCGCATTCCTTATTATGTTTTAGTTGTTTTCTATACTTTTCAATGGAAGCAGTACGAAATTTAGCAATAAATTCAGAGTTATCCATTTGCATAAGCATACCTATCTTGGTGTATTCAGGTTTAGCATTACCTAATTCAAGTGAATCTTTAGTTTTTTGTATAAAAGTTTCAAAAAAATCAGCGTCTGGATTTAAAACTCTTTCAGGGATAAGTTTTTTCTTTTCATTTGAAATTTCTTCTATCATATATAAGTAGAGGTCTTCTTTATCATTAAAGTATTGATAAAAGCTTCCACGTGGTATTCCAGCAGTTTTAATAATCTGGTTAATAGATGCATCGCTGAAAGAATTGGTGGAGAATTCCTGTATAGCAGCATTAAAAATTCTTTGCTTTTTATCTTCATTTAAATTTTTAAAAGTGTCTTTTGGCACAATATCATCTCCTCTTGAAGACATCATAGCATAATTAATTTTGTATGACAAGTATGTCATGTGACAAAGTTGTCATGTAAGAAATGGAATTATTGAGCATGAGGGATAAGAAAAGGTGAAGAATTACATCCATCAATATAGTCTAAAGCTCTAGATTAGAGTTTAGAATTATTAATAACCATCTTTTGGTCGTGGTTTTTATTTTAAAGTCTTAATATAAAGAATATTGACTTCTAAAAATATTTGATTTAGTATAAAGTTATACTGAGTTCAAAAATATACGAAGTATAAAAATCGGAGGGGTTTTGATGATAAATAGAAGAGAACGTAAAAAAGAATTGACTAAGGAAATAATAATTGATAGTGCATTAGCTCTTTTTGAAGAAAAAGGTTTTCAAGAAACCTATATGGAGGAAATAGCAACGAAATCAGATATTTCTAAGGGTACGTTATATAATTATTTCCAAGATAAAGAGTCAATATTATCAGCTTATTTTCAGGCTCTTATAAATAATCATGATAACAATTTTAGTGAAGTTAGTGAAAAATTCAAAGAAACAAGAGATATAAAAGAAACATTGAATAAGATACTAGATTTCATAAATCATATATTTAGAGAAAATATTCAATATACAGCAATTTATTTTAGATACAGACTCCAAACACTTTTTAATGTTAATCCCATAGATAATACTAATAGAAGTGGATTGGAAAATTTGATTTCAGAAGTTATAAAAAACGCGCAAGAAAATAACCAGCTTAGGAATGACATTTCTTCAATAATAATGGCGAGAAATTTTCAATTCATGTATATGAATTATTTTATTTCAAGTATTTATGGAAATGAGAATATCGATTTAGAATTGTCAAAGTGCCAAATTATAGAATTATTTTTAAATGGAGCAAAGCTTCAAAAAAATTAGTGGAGTAAGGGAGAGAATAACTATGGGAAATAAGTATACATTGTATTTTGATGAAATAGATAAGAAAGATTTATCACTTGTAGGAGGGAAGGGTGCAAATCTGGGAGAGATGACTGAGGCTGGTTTTCCAGTTCCTTTTGGTTTTTGTGTAACTACAGAAAGTTATAAGGAATTTATAAATTACAATAAACTTTATGATTTTATTGTAAAAGAAATTAAAGATGCAAATCTTGAAAATATTGCTACCATAGGAGCTAAAATAAGAGAAAAAATAGAACAAGCAGAGATGCCTAAAAAAGTAGAAGAAGAAATCATTAAAGCAGCTGATAAGGTTGGGATTGATAACTATTATGCTGTTAGATCGAGTGCTACCGCAGAAGATTTAGCTTTTGCCTCTTTCGCAGGTCAACAAGATACCTATCTTAATATTAAAGGAAAAACTTCACTAATTAATTCTGTAAGAAATTGTTGGGCGTCATTATTTACTGATAGAGCAATACTTTACAGATTGCAAAATAAAATTGAACATGAAAAAGTGCATATGTCTGTAGTAGTTCAAAAAATGGTTCTTCCAGATATAGCTGGTATTATGTTTACTGCAGATCCTGTATCAGGGCATAGAGGAATTATCTCTATTGATGCAAGTTTCGGACTAGGGGAAGCGTTAGTTTCTGGTCTTGTATCTCCTGATATATATAAATTTAATAAGAAAAAAGAGGAAATAATAGATAAGACTATAGCAGAAAAGAAACTTGCTATAATGCCAATTCAAGGTGGGGGAACTAAAAAAGTTGATATTACAGGTGAAAAATCTACTAACCAAGTGATGGAGGACTCTGATATCAAAAGGCTTGCTGAACTTGGAATGAAAATAGAAAAGCATTATGGCTGCCCTCAGGATATTGAGTGGTGTTTAGAAAATGGTGAGCTGTATATTGTGCAGAGCCGTGCCATTACATCATTATTTCCACTTCCAACGCCTAATAACAATGATGATAACACACATGTATATATTTCTTTAAATCACCTTCAAGTGATGACTGATCCAATATCCCCTTTAGGTCTTGATTTATTTAGAGACATGCTGCCTTTTGGACGAAATATTAAAAGAGAAGAAAAATATAAAATTTTAGCTTCAGCAGGTGGTAGGATTTATGCAGATGTAAGTGGTTTTATGAATTCTGAAAGAATAAAGAAAAAGCTTTTAGCTTTATTAACAAATGCAGATGCTTTGATGGCAGAGGCTTTAGGAGAGCTTTTTAATAGAGAAGAATTTAAGGAAAAGTTTAAAGGAAAGAAAGCTAACTTAAAACCTTTATTAAAATATATAGCTCCTGCAGCAGTTAAAGTTATAAAAAACCTTGTTTTCACTAACCTAGATGGAACGGTGGAGCTTATGAATAATTACATTAAACAGCGTGAAGAAGATACCTTGAAGGCAATTTTAAATTCAAAGCAAGGTACTGAAAAGTTAAATATAATACATGAAAAAGCAAGTCTTTATGAGGATGCTAAAATAATACTTCCATATTTAGCTCCAGGAATTATTGCCTTTAAGCTTCTTGAAAAGCTGGAAATGAAGCTTTTAGGAACAAATAATTATACTAATATAATTGCAAAAGGTTTAGAAGGAAATATTACAACGGAAATGGGACTACTTACTGGAGACTTGGCGGATATGGTGAGAAAATCTCAAAGCTTAATTGATGAGTTTGAAAATGAAGATTATGAAACTTTGGTTTCAAGAATAAATGAAGTTAAAGGCGATGAGGAATTTAAGAGCTTTTTTAATGATTTTATAAATATGTACGGAGTGCGTGCTTCAGGAGAAATAGATATAGCTAGAGATAGATGGATTGAAAATCCAGAGCCACTTGTAAAATCAATACTTGCAACAATCAAAACTTCAGAGGAAGGTGCTCATAGGGAAGAATACAAAAATACTATAAAAAAAGCTAAGGCAGCAACAGAAAATATGGTAGAAGAAATACAAAGAAAGCATGGTAAAATTAAAGCGAAAATTGCAAAAAGGCTTATATTTGTTTTAAGAAATTCTTTTCCAATAAGAGAACATCACAAATTTATGATGATGAGACTTTGTATGATTTTTAAGAAGGAATTGCTAAAAGAAGCAGAAAATTTGGTTGCTAAAGGTAGTTTAAATGAAGAAAAGGATATTTTTTATGTGAATTTCAGTGAATTATATAGAGCAATTGAAAATAATGAAAGTCTTAAAACAATAGTAGAACAAAGAAAAGAAGAATATGAACATTATAAAAAGTTAAATGCTCCTCGTGTTATTACAAGTGAAGGAGAAGAAATAAAAGGAGGATATAAGATAGGGAATCTTCCAAAAGGAGCACTTCCAGGCATTCCAGTTTCTTCAGGAGTTATTGAGGGAATTGCAAAGGTAATAATTGATCCTTCAAAGGCATCCTTGAATAAAGGGGAGATTCTTGTAGCACCATTCACCGATCCAGGGTGGACACCACTTTTCATAAATGCAGCTGGATTAGTTATGGAAGTTGGAGGGCTTTTAACTCATGGAACTGTAGTAGCTAGAGAGTATGGAATACCAGCAGTTGTAGGAATATCAGAAGCTACCCAAAAGATCAAAACAGGTCAAAAAATCAGAGTAGACGGAAATAGCGGCTATGTAATAGTTATAGAAGAATAGGTGGTGTATTTTATTAATCAATAATAAAATACAAACCTTGATAAATAATAATTGGTGAATTTCAAAGGTTGCACTTCGCCTCTATATGAAATCCACGACCATTGTATGTAGCTTAAATAGCTATTTACAGGTGGTTGTGGATTTCTCCTATAACTGGTGGCCTAATCCTATACATTTTGCAAAAGATGAAACAATCTATAAATTAATCAATATAAGAATTTAAGCAAAAATCTTGAATACTACCATTTGCGTAATCTTTCATTGCTAACTATATTTTTAGCAATTTTATTAGCTGTATTTCCAATTTCATCTGCATTCATGGAAATAAGATTTCCATCTTTTGATACTAACTTTCCGTTAACAATAGTCATTTTGGTAAAGCTTGAATTTCCAAGGCATACTAATGAAACAAGTGGATCATGGCATCCTGCATACTCAACCTTGTTAAGATCAAATAGTATTATATCAGCAGCCTTTCCAACATCAAGTCTCCCAGTATCAGGCCTTCCTAAAACATCTGCACCACCTCTGGTTGCAATCTTTAGTATTTCGTATGCATTAAGTCCGTCGGCTCCATACTGTAGATGATTTAGAAGGTACGCACGTCTAACTTCTTCCCACATGTTTGAGCCATCGTTACTTGCACTTCCGTCAACTGCTATACTTATATGTCCACCTTTTTTGAAAATTTCAGAAGTTCTACAGATACCACTATTAAGTTTCATATTTGATGAAGGACAATGGGCAATGCCAGTTCCATTCAATCTATCTATTTCTGAATCGCTAAAGTGTATTCCATGTGCATACCAAACATCAGGACCAAGCCATTCAAGTTCTTCCATAAGCTCAAAGGGTCTTCTTCCATATTTTTCGATACAAAATTTCTCTTCATCAATAGTTTCTGCAAGATGAGTATGAAGCATAACTCCTCTTTTTCTGGCTAAGTTCTTAGTTTCAAGCATTAATTCTTTGGTAACTGAAAATGGTGAGCATGGTGCAAGAGCTATTCTTGTCATTGCAAAATCACTTGTATCATGGTATTTGCTTATAAGTCTATCGCTATCCTCTAATATTTTACTTTCAGCTTGAACAACTGACATTGGAGGAAGTCCACCATGATCTCTACCTAAAGACATAGAACCTCTTGTAGCAGTAAAGCGAATTCCAATTTCTTGTGCTGCTCTAATTTGTTCATCAATTAATGTGTCAGGCTGGTTCTTTGGAAAGATGTAGTGATGATCTGAAGTTAAGGTACATCCAGTTCTTAAAAGTTCACTAAAACCTACTAGTCCACCATAATATACAGCATCTGGAGTTATATTTTTCCAAAATTCATAAAGCCCAATAAGCCATGGGAAAAGTGGCTTTTCTTGAACTTCTTTTATTCCCCTAAATAGCGTTTGATATAAGTGGTGGTGAGTATTTACAAACCCTGGCAAAGCCACAAGTCCAGTACAATCAATAATTTCGGTTTCAGCAGGTACTTCAAGGCAAGTAGCTATTGAAGTAATTTTAGGTCCTTCAATTAATATGTCTACATTTTCAAATACCTCTTCTCTGTCATTGAATGTTATGGCATGTCTAATGTTCTTTAAAATTAATTTCTTCATCATAAAATCCTCCTTAAAATAAAAAACCACTTTGAAATGAGTAATTTCAAAGTGGTTAACTCTACACGTTTTTGCACAAATATAAAATTATATTTTCCTTGGTATTATACTATCAATTATTTTGATATTTGTATAGTTTTATTTATAATTTTTGTAATAAATGTCATCTTTCATATGAATATAGAAGGATTCATATGGTTCAGCACCTAAAAATGTAATTTGGTGGATTTCAAAGGTCGCGCTTCGCCTCAAGCAGATAAGAACTTTCTCTGATCTTCAATCATAATTCCCAATTCTACATATTAAATTTTAAGTGAAGCATGTATGTGCTTGGAGATGGTGAGAAATTTTGGAGAGGGAATTTAATTATAAATAATATATATGAGAAATTTAATACTATAAATGATTTAACAATTTTATAACTGATTTAGTTGACTTTATAGAGAAAAGCAGTTTTAATAGTAGAAGAAATAGGTATAATGCTTGGTGGTTATATCCAAAATAAAGGAGTAAATTTAGATAAAAACTATTTTTAAAAAAAGGGATGATAATATAATGAAAATAACAATGTATGGGGCGGCAATTTGTCCAGATTGTGTTGAAGCAAAAGCTATTTTAGAAGAACATAAAGATATAGAATTGGATTATAAAAATATTACCGAAAGTACTAAAATTTTAAAGGAATTTTTATCTTATCGTGATAATGATAAAATGTTTACTAATGTTATTAAAGATGGGAAAATAGGTATTCCGTTTTTTATTTTAGAAGATGGAATAAAAACATTAGACGTATTTGATTATTTGGATATAGAAAAGCCTAAGAATGGTGCAAATAGTTGCTCTATTGATGGTAGCGGTAAATGTTAATATTTCTGGCACGAGAATATAAAATATCGTTAATGCCTAGCAAACGCATTTAATAGGTTCAAATACCATCGAGGTATAATATTCTTAAATTGGTATAATGACGGAGCATAAATATTAACAATAATAATAGATATATTGTTGTTAGTAATTTTAAAAGGCAACTAAATTAAAGAGTTAAATTTCAGACTTACCACATAGAAAAAATAATAATCAGAATGAATGTAGTACAAGACATTTATAGGCATACAATATTTAAAAAAAGTTAATCTCTATTGCTAAAGATGAAAAAGTGACTAGTACAAATAGTAATAGTGGTGAAAAGAAACTTTGTTTACATATAATAGAGCCTAAGCAAGAATTTATTGATAAATATGTGCCTTTACTAGGAAAATATATACGTATAATAAAACTGTCCCAAAATTGTATTTTGAGGCAGTTTTATTTATATATATAAGCCTATATATATAAATTATGCTATCTTATTTTTTTAAGCACATTGCATCTTGAACGTGTTCTAAGCATTCACCAAATCTTTGATAGTGAACGACTTCTCTTTCTCTTAAGAATGTTAATATTTCTTTAATTTGTGGTTCATCAGTTAAGTGTATTAAATTTTCATAAGTTGCTCGTGCTTTTTGTTCAGCAGCTAAATCTTCATGTAAATCAGCAATTACATCGCCTTTGGCTTGTATATAAGTTGCAGTCCATGGATTTCCTGTTGCATCTGTATAAAATACTGCTTTTCTATGATCAGCATAATGCCCAGCAAGTCCTGCTTTTTTTATCTCTTCTATAGTTGCATTTTCCATAAGTTGATATACCATTGTAGCAATTATTTCTACATGGGCCATTTCTTCTGTACCGATATCTGTCAATAATCCTTTTGATTTTCCAGTTGGCATAGTATAGCGTTGATCTAAATATCTCAAGGCAGCACTTAATTCTCCATCAGGCCCACCATATTGAGTTACCAATAATTTTGCCATATTAAGATCTTTGCATTTTAGATTTACTGGATATTCTAATGTTTTTACATAATACCACATAAACTCTTATTCCTCCTCCCTGCTACAATTTTCCCAAGGCCATGGTGTACTTACCCAAGCTTTTGGATTTTCTACATATGCAGATCCAAAGTTTGTTAATGGACCAAAGTTCTTTTCATATGCGCTAATTAGTTCAGTTAACTTACAAGATACCTTGTTGTAATCTTCTTTAGCGTTTTTATCTTCAGGAAAATTGTCGAGGAATAGGTTTAGCTCTACAGCACAAAACTGATAAACTCTTATACTATTTAGCATCTCTCGTTGGTTCATAATATTATATCACCTCTCGTATTTGATTTTCTTGTATTCAATTTCATATTCATGATCATACTCATCTTGGTGCTCATGCTCATGTTCATGATGATTATGGTCACAATCATAGCCTTTATGATCATGCTGTTTTTTATATGGTCTGTAAAGGTCTTTAAATATTGTTCCTTTTACGAAACCTTCTTTGCAAGAATACAAATTTTCATATTTTTGAGGCAATATATATGCGCGTGCATATTCATATTTTTTTGAATGCTCTTTTGAGTATTCTTTAGAATATTCTTTTGATTTACACATACAGTCATCATCGTCGCGTCTGTACATAAGGGTTAACACTCCTTCATTTGTTGTTCATTTATATAAGTATCTTATGCGTATTATGAAATAATGTGATAATTTATAAAATATATTTTGAATTTTTGATATTCGTTGTCTGAAAATGTTATAAAGGAGTGTGAAATTAAAATAAAGGCAGTATTTAGAAAAACTAATTACTACCTTCACTTTAATTTAGATAAATATGACCATCTGTAACTGAAACAAAGTAACTGCTATTTAAGCCGTATTTTTCGAGTATTTCAGGAATTGTTTTATCATATTTCATTTCATCTATTTTTTCATTTATTGCTTTTGCTAAAGTAATATCATTTTTCCTAACAGCAGCAGCTATTTTGCCAGGGGATTCAGGAGTATAATCTGTTGGAGGCAATACCCTCAAATATAAATTACTTCGAAAGATCATATATGAAGCAAAAATAGAATCAGTTATTGCGGCATCTATTTTTTTAGTACTTACTGCTGATAATAGATCATTTTGAGTTTTAAATGAAACTACATCTTTAACAACACCCTCTGCTTTCCATTTATTGGCTAGATCTAGAAAAGCTGTTCCAACTTGTGCACCTATTACAGCATTTTTAAAATCTTCCTTAAAGACAATTTTAGATACTTTAGGGGTAATTATTGCTTCAGATTCTTTATATAATATATTTGTAAACAATGCTTCTTTTTTTCGTTCATCTGTAACATACATTCCATCAGCTACTATATCTATGCTATCATCTGTATTTAATTGTTTTAATAAATTGTTAAATGGAATTTGCTTCATTTCTACCTTGTTTATCCCAAGCCTTTTAGCGGCTTCTCTTATAATTTCTGCATCAATTCCAGTGAATTCTTTAGTTTTTGGATCTATGTAAGCAAAGGGAATATCATTTGAAGATGCGATAACCAGTAGCCCTTTTTCTTTTACTCTTTCCAATCTATCTTTTGTCATTTCATTATTCGGTATATTAGCGCCACAAAATATTAATTGAATGATATTTATTAATAACATAGCAAAAACAAGTAATTTTTTATGAATTTTCATATACTAAATTTCTCCTTTTTATTATTATCTTAACTTAATATAAAATTATTCATTAAAGAGACTTATAATATATATGCTGCAATTTAAAATGTATAATTCACGATTAAGACTAAGAGTCTTTAAATATTTTTGGAATATATATTAAATCAAAAGATTTTTTGTAATTAAGGTTATGTTAAGAAAAAGAAGGTATAATAAAGGGTGGTAAAAATCTCAATAAATAGTTATGATATAGATAAATAAATCATAACTCTAGGAAATTATTTATCTTATAATGTATTATTTTGTTGAAAAAGAGGAATTTAAATCTGATTAGCGAATAATAAACAATAATAGATTTGACTTATAGTCAAACAATAAATATATGGGGTGAAAGTCCGAATGAAATGTCTAGTAGAAATAAGCAATGATTTCTCATCTTGGGATGATTTTATATCGACTATAAATGAAAATCCAACAGCGAGACAAATTACATTAGAGTCATGGAAAAGATGCGAGAAGTTAGGAATGAATCCTAAGGAAGTGAAATTTGAGTTTTTATCAAGCAGGGATCTTGAAAAAAAGAAAAAGGAAAACTCTAAACTAACAGAAATATCAAACTTGTATATGGATTCACTATCTATGAGTTTGGCAAATATTCCACACATAATTGCTTTATCAGATAATGATGGATGGATCATTGAGTTTAGAGAAAAGACTGAAGAACTGGGTGGAATAATAGAAGGTTTTTCTCTTGGGGTAAATTGGTCAGAAGAAAATATTGGGAATAATGGAATAGGTACTGCATTGGCAATGGGGCAGCCAATTTTGGTTTATGGGGCAGAACACTATGGTATGCCTGATTGTAAGTGTGGATGTATAGGTGTGCCAATTATAAATAATGAAAATGTCATAGGGGCAATTGGAATAAGTGTTCCAGTTGAACATATGAATCCGGTAAAATTACACTCTTTTATAGCTTGTATAAATTCAATTGAGACAGCCATGAAATATATCAATGATAAATTTAGTAACACATCAACTGGAATCAATTTAGCTGCAACAAGTGAATTAATTGCAACAGCTGTTCATGATCTTAAAAATCCACTATCTGTAGTTAGAGGGTTAGGTCAGCTTGGCATAGCAACTTCAGATAAAGCTAGGATGGACAATTATTTTGATAGAATAATTAATCAAGTTGATGAAATGAATGATATGGTAATGGAACTCTTAAGTATATTTAAACCAGAAGAGCTCACACCACAGAAGGTAACTCCTCTAATAAAAGATGTTTTAAACTCATTTCAGCCTATTTGCACTCATAAAAATATAAAGCTATCATTGGTAGACAATGTAGATGAATATGCAAACATATCAAAAAAGCTTTTAAAGAGGGCAATAGAGAATCTTATAAACAATGCAATTCAAGCAATGGACAATGGTGGATTAATTGAAGTTACAACTGAAAAATATAAAAATTCCATACTTATTATAATTAAGGATACTGCTGGGGGCATTCCAGAGGAAATAAATGAGACTTTATTTGAACCTTTTTCTTTTAGAAGAAGTGGAGGAACAGGACTTGGCTTGTTTATGGTCTATCATACAATTACTAATATTCATAAGGGCAAAATATGGTTTGACACAGAGCTAGGTAAGGGAACAACATTTTTTATGAAGCTACCAATAACAAGAAATGTTGAAAATATCTCAGTTAAGCAGTTCGAGTTGATTTAATTAAATTAAGTTTTAATATAGTGCTATATTGACTTAGATAAAATTAGAATGCTATAAAAAATATTTGAATAAATTTATAAATAAAGTTTAACATTTTCTGAAACTAACGGTATTTTGATGTATCATTAAAATAATAGTAAAACGATATTTTGTGTATCACTAAAATAATAACAAAGTGAAAGGATTAGATTTATGTCAAAAGTATTGAAATTAATAAAGTACTTTTTAGGATTTATTGCCCTTACGGGTTTAATTTATACATTTATTTATTATTCTGTGATAAGTAAATTAACTACATAATTAGAAAGTATCTGTAGCAATGCACATTTCACAATTCACAATTATGGTTAAAATTATTGCAAGATTTTTAGAATTATAATGAAGAATTATTTTTGCAACATATATATAATAATATTTTTTGAATTTCATTAAGCTAATGTTAAGGTAGTATAAGTATAATAAAACTTGTAAAAAAGTTTTTTTCATTTTCATTTCTTAATAATATAAGGCTATGTTTAATATAATTCTGAAATATAGCCTTAAAAATCATAAATGGGATTATATGCCTATAATGCTAAATATATGAAAAATGCACACAAAAAAATCGCAAATTCATTTTCTTTAATAATACGACTTTACATTTATTATTTAATTTTTTGATTCATGATTTATGAATATTGCCTTTTAGTGCATATCCATATAGTTTTGTTTTTTAATCAAGTATGAAGGATGGTATAATTTTGTTGGTGGATAATATTCATCATGGGTGTAAACAAATCCAAGTTGTTTTAGCAATTGAGCAGAGGCTGAATTTTTAGGATTATGTCCAGTAAAAAGTGCATTAGCATTAAGATTTCTAAAAGCATATTCCATTACTGCCAAACATGCTTCTTTAGCAATCCCTTTTCCCCAATACTTCTCTTTTAAATGAATTCCCATTTCTAATATATTATTCTCATGATCATATGGACGTAAACCACAGCATCCTAAATTTTCATTAGTTTCTATTAAATAAATTGGCCAGTATTGAATATTGTAATTGTTGTAATTTTCTATTTCCTTTCTTAGCCTTTGGTGTACTTGTTCTTTTGACATTGTGCCTTCTGCCGTGATAAATTTTGTTACTTCTGGATTTCCCCATAATTCTAAAGCATCACATATATCATCTTCACTCCATCTTGAAAATCCAATTCTTATTGATTTTAAAAAGAATTCTTTCATTCTATACGCTCCTATAACTTCACAATAATCTGTTATTGTTTATTAAACTATAGTTTTTAATAACACTTATTATAACATGATTTACAAAATATCACAAAAGCCATACATACATCTGCTCTCTATTTTTAAGTCTTTTATTCTGCTATATGAGTGTTCTACATTGCTTTGAATTATAAAGTTTTTAGCCTCTATTATTTCTTTATATCGATGAACGAACGTGAGGCGAAATTATATTGATATCAGCCCAAATTGAATACATATTTGTTCCATATGAATATGAAAATTTCTCTGCTTGAGATATTTTAAATTTTTAATGGGGAACCTATATAGATATCGAAACCAAAAGATATACTTTAATCTTTGTGAATTATACTAGAAATTAGATACATGTTTGTGAAAGCGGCATTTGAAATTGAGTTGTTATAGTTCTTAGTTGAAGGTTGTTCCATTTTCTGCTTGTCCTAAACTTGCTTTTGGAGCATGCAGAAATGGGTTCAACCTTCAACTTAGAACTATCCAGCGAAAATTTCATTAGTCCGCTGGAACAAATTTGTATCTAATTTCGGTTTTGATACACATAAATATAATTTAAAATTTGGATATCTATAATTATTTTTCAAAAAGGTATTTACAAATAAAGTTAATAGAGTTAATATTAATACATAAAATCAAATTGATATTATCTGAATGATAAATAGTAAATATAATAATTTTTTTAATATATAGAGGTGGGTAAATTGAATAAAGAACTAGCGGATAAAAATGAAAGAAAATTTTTAAGTGAATATGATGTAAATATTTATGATAGGCCAAGTGTTACAAATGACATTATTATATTTACAACCGGTGATAGGATAGAAGAGAATTCAAGGAAAGTACCAAAGAAGGGAATGCAAATTCTCTTAATTAAAAGAGATGATTATCCTTACAAAGGAAAATGGGCAATTCCAGGAGGCTTTGTTAAAAATGATGAAAGTTTAGAAGAAGGAGCACTAAGAAAACTAAAAGAAGAAACAGGAATAGATAATGTATATACTGAGCAATTATATACTTTTGGAGAAGTTGATAGAGATCCAAGGACAAGAGTAATAAGTATAGGAAATATAGCATTAATATCTAAAGAAGATATTAGATTTGGTGATTATAAAGATAGGAAAGAATCAAAGTGGTTTTGGGTAGAAAAGAATTTAATTGATTCTAAAAAAAATGAGACGCATACCATAAATAAATATATTCTAAAATTTGAAAGTGAAGATGAGGAAATAAAATTTAATTATGAAATAATAGAAAAAATAGAAAGAACTATTTTTAGGAAAAAGGAAAATAGTTATAAGACGTTAAATGAAAGTAATGATGAATTAGCTTTTGATCATTATAAAATAATAGATTATGCAGTAGACAGAATTAGAAATAAAATAGAATATACGCCAATTGCACTAAATCTTTTGCCTAGATTATTTACAGTTAAGGAACTTCAAAATGTATATGAAGCAATAATGGGAAGAGAAATCTTGAATTTCAGAAGAAAAATGGAAGATATGATTATAGAAACTGATGAAAAAATAGAGGGGAAACCTTTTAGACCTGCTAAAGTATTTAAGTTTAATGAAAACTGGGAGCACAATTTTTAAACAAAATGTAAGTTATTAATAAAATTTAATGATAGAGAATTGAGATTTAATATGAGAGGGGATAATTAAATGATTTTTTTTAATGACAAAGAAATAGAGGTTAAAAAATTTCCTAATGGAGAAAGTTTAATAAACAGCCAAGAGTTAAATATTAAAGAATGGGTAAATACCATTAAGCTCAAATTTGAAAGTGATAATGATATAACTCATTTGATATTTTTAAAGGAACATTTGGATGAATTAAATATTAAATGTAATCTTATAATTCCTTATATGCCTTATAGCAGAATGGACAGAACAGAAGGGTTTACTGTATTTACCCTAAAGCATTTATGCAGACTTATTAATTATTTAAATTTTGAAGAAGTATCAATTTACGAACCACATTCAGATGTATGTGTCGCATTACTCGATAGAGTTAAAGTTATAAATATGTCTGCAATATTAGCAAAAAATTTATTTGAAAAAGTTGATGATAAAAAAGATTCAGTTTACTTAGTTTATCCAGATGCAGGTGCAGCTAAGAGATACGGCAAACAAATTCAATATGAAAAAATATTAACTGCAAACAAAGAAAGAGATTTTAAAACAGGATTTATAAATAAGCTTGAAATAAACGGAACTGTAGAATGTGAAAATTTTAAAGCTATTATTGTAGATGATCTATGTTCTAAGGGTGGAACGTTTATTTTAACAGCTAAAAAGCTTAAAGAAATGGGAGCTTCCGAGATTTATCTGGTGGTAACACATTGTGAGGATACAATTTTTGATGGAGAAATTTTAAAGACTGATTTAATTACTAAGGTATTTACTACTAACAGCATTTTATCTAAAGAGCATGAGAAGATTGAAATATCCTCTATTGTATAACTTAGGCTTATGCAATAATCAACCGAAAGGACAGGTACTCTGTTGTTTCGGTTACTGAGAATAAGTTGAGGCTTTCTAACATAATAAGTTCACCATTTCAGCATGATCCCGAGACAAGCTCGTGACAAGCAAAAATGGAACAACTTATGATGAAGAAATGCCTGCAACATATTCTCTAATGTAACACTGCACAAAAGATTACCTTTCCTTTCTGATATAGCAGATTTTTCAAGCTACAAGTATAATTCTCAAATTGGATATCTATAAAGTTAAAAATAAAAGAATATAAGAAGCTAAAAATGAAAGAATGTAAGAATAAAGGAATATAGGAATTTAAGAATTTACATTTTTAGAAATGAAAAAACTTAAAAAGTTAAAAGTGAAGATATTTTTAAATAAAGAAATATAAAAACTTAACAATTTGTAGTGTTCTCAATGCTTTGAGCGAGTACATTATACAGATAATCAGATTATTTTTAAAATAAATTATAGAGATTGGGGAGACGATTATGAATAAATTATTAGTGGTTATAGATTATCAAAAAGATTTTGTTGATGGAGCTTTAGGATTTAAGAAAGCGGAAGCATTAGAACAAGGTATTTATGATAAAGTAAAAAAATATTTAGAAAATGGTGATAAAGTTTTATTCACTTATGATACTCATTTTGAAAATTATCTAGAAACAAGGGAAGGAAAGAGTCTGCCTGTACCTCATTGTTATATAAATACTGAAGGTCACGAGCTTTATGGAAAGTTAAAAGAATTTGTAGGAGTAGAAAATACTCTTCATTATAATAAAAACTCCTTTGGAATATCACCAGCGGATATGTTAAAGATATCAAAGGATATTGGCGAGGATATAGATGAAATAGAGTTAGTTGGAGTCGTAACAAACATGTGTGTAATTAGTAATGTAGTTACATTTCAATCTCAATATATAAATGCAAATTTAAGTGTAGATGGAACTTTATGTGCAAGTTTTGATGATAGTCTTCATGATAAAGCACTAGATGTAATTGAAGCACTAAGTGTTAAAGTTAAAAGATAGGAGAGATATAAATGATAGATCCATTATTATTAACTGATTTTTATAAAACAATACATCATATGTGCTATGCACCTGGACTTACAAAGCTTGTAAGCTATTGGACTCCAAGAATGTCTAGAAAAGAAAACATGAACAAAGTGGTTATGTTTGGGCTTCAATCTTTTATAAAAAAATATTTAATAGAATATTTTAATGAAAATTTCTTCGCCATTCCTAAAGATGAAATTATTAGTGAATATAAGAGAGTGATATCTAGGACTATGGGAAGCATTGCGGCAGATACAACTCATATAGAAAAATTGCATGATTTAGGGTATTTGCCTATACAAATAAAAGCAGTTCAAGAAGGATCAAGAGTAAATATAAAAACACCAATGATTGAAATCACTAATACTCACGATGAATTTGCGTGGCTTGTAAATTATTTAGAAACCTTTATGAGTTGTAATATATGGCAACCGATGACAAGTGCAACAATAGCATATAGATATAGAGAAATTGTTGAAAAATATTTTGATTTAACTGTGGAAAATGGTGATGTAAAAAAAGCTTGTGGTGATTTTAGCATGAGAGGATTTAGCTCAATTGAAAGTGCACAGGTTAGTAGTGCAGGGCATTTACTTTCATTTGACTTAACTGCAACAATATCATCAATACTTTATCTAGAAAATTATTATAACTGTAATATTGACAATGAAATAGTTGGACTTGGAACCCCATCAACTGAGCATAGTGTAATGTGCACTTATGGGACTGATGAACTTAAGGCTTACAAGAGATTAATTAATGAAGTGTTTCCAAGTGGTGTTATAAGTATAGTTTCAGATACCTACGATTATTGGAACCTTATTACTAATATCCTTCCAATATTAAAAGAGGACATATTAAATAGAGACGGAAAGGTAGTAATCAGAGGAGATAGTGGAGATCCAGTTAAAATAATCTGTGGTGATAGTGAAGCGCCAAATGATAGTCCAGCATATAAAGGAACTGTTGAACTTTTGTGGGATATATTTGGTGGAGAAATTAACTCAAAAGGATATAAAGTTTTAAATTCTCATATTGGAACAATTTATGGTGATAGTATCACAGTTGAAAGGTGCGAAGAAATCTGTAAGTGCCTTGAGAAAAAAGGATTTGCAGTAAGCAATTGTACTTTTGGAATTGGCTCTTACACTTATCAATATAATACTCGTGATACCTTTGGATTTGCTTTAAAAGCAACGCATGCAGTAATAAATGGTGAAGAAAAATTCATATTTAAAGATCCTAAAACTGATACAGGAAACTTCAAAAAATCTCAAAAAGGAATGTGCTATGTATACAAGGAGGGAGAGGACATTCTTTATAAGGACGAGCTTACTATTAATGAACAAGAAGAATATAAAGATAATTTATTAGAAGTGGTTTTTAAGGATGGAAATTTGATTAAAGATTATTCATTAAAAGAAATTAGAGAGAAGTTACATGGAGAGTTTTAGATTTACTGTATTTTTAAGAAGGGAATGAGAATTTTGTACACTATTGAAGAAATTCTTGAAATGAAATACCCATATGAGCTTTTTACAGGTAATAAAGAAACCGCTAAAAAAGAACACATTGATCTTCTTAAAATATTTCATCCAGATTTGCATAGGGATTCAGAGAAATACAAAGAGGTTACAAGTAAAATAAACGAATTATATTCTGAAACTGTTAAATTATTAGACAATGGAAACTGGATTGAAGATGGATTAATTAAAATAACAAGTTCTGATGGCGAAAAATATTCAATGAAATATAATGTAGAATATTCATTTGAATTAGGAAGCTATTTCATTGGTAATAGATCAATTTTATATTTAATTGATAAAAAGCATAAGGATTTTGTAGAAAATGCATTGGATAGAATCAAGAATTTAAAATACGAGAATAACAACATGAAATCTGAATTCGAAAAGTATTTTCCAAAAGTGTTAAAAAGATTTGAAACTATGGATAAGAAGATAGGATTGCTTATAGAAAAGCCGGAAGATGCCTATTCTCTTAAAGATATATTAAGTTATTATAGCAGCAAAGTTCCACCAAGACATGTAATGTGGATTCTAAGCAGTTTATATAATATAACTTGTTTTCTATATTATAATAATCTATCACATAATGGAATAAATATTGATAATTATTTTATATCTCCATTATATCATAGTGGATTTTTGTTGGGTGGATGGTGGTATACAGTCCCTATAGATGGGAAAATGCTTGGAATACCTAGCGAAATTTATAGCATCATGTCTCCAGAAATGAAGTCATCTAAAACAGGCACATTTCTACTAGATTTAGAATCCATACGGCTAATTGGAAGAACCTTGCTTGGCGATAAGAATGGAATAAGTTTTATTGAAGATTCTGATATACCTAAGCCGCTTATTGATTGGGTCAGAGGAGTTTCAGTAAACAATCCAATGGAAGAGTATAAGCTTTGGGAAAGTGTAATTAAACAAAGTTATGGAGAAAGAAAATTCGTAAATATGGATATTGATATAAATAAATTATACCCTAGTAAAATTAATACGTAATATATATTTCAAAAATAATTTTTCATCATAATTCCAAAAAATATTGCAAGAATTTTAGTCGTAATTATGCAGTGTTCATTGTGAAATGTGCATTGTGAATTGCAATATATGAGTATTTAGGAGGTATTAAAATGGGAACAGGAAGATGGGATTCAAAAGCTTGGGATAGTTACGCAAGTGCAACTATAAAAGGAAAGAAAACAGTAGATGATGTCTTTGCAGCGAGGAAACTTGATCCAAGTTTAAATCCGTATAAAGTAAGTTTTAGAGAAAGTTGTGACAGCAGTGACAACCCAAACTCAACACCAATTATTATTGGACTTGATGTAACTGGTTCAATGGGAATAATTGCAGATAGCATTGCAAGGGAAGGCTTAGAAAAATTAGCTACTGAAGTATATAGTAGAAAGCCTGTTTCTGACCCACATATCATGTTTATTGGAATTGGTGATGTTAAATATGATTCAGCCCCTTTACAGGTGACTCAATTTGAAGCTGATATAAGAATTGCAAAAGAGTTAACTAAAATTTATGTGGAACATGGAGGTGGAGGAAATAACTCTGAAAGTTATACTTTACCTTGGTGGTTTGCTGGAATGCATACAAAATGTGATAATTTTATAAAAAGAGGAAAAAAGGGATATCTATTTACTATAGGAGATGAGGAGTGTCCTAAGACTGTTCTTAAAAATGAAATAAAAAAAGTCTTTGGAGATGCAATACAAACTGATAGTATGTCAGCACACGATTTATTAAGGCTTGTATCTAAGCAATATGAAGTATTTCATATTATTATTGAAGAAGGAAGTCATATGCGTTATCAGCCAGATGAAGTAATAAAGTCATGGAATGATATTTTAGGTCAAAGAGTTTTGAGATTGTCAGATTATACAAAATTGCCTGAACTTATAGTATCAACACTACAAGTATTAACTGGAGAAGACAAGGATAATGTTTCTGATAGTTGGGATGGAAGTACAAGCTTAATAATAAGAAATGCTATAAAAGAATTAGTTCCAAATGCAAAAGATGATAATGGACTTGTAAAGTTTTAATGTTATTGGAGCTGTGCCGCAAAGAATAAAAACTACAATATACTGTATTAAATTTAAAAATTCTGATACAACATACTGTGGCCGATTTTCTTAATGGAACAGCTCCATGTTTAATATTATGAAAGGAGAGCTTGGCATGAAATCTATAAAAGTGATAATAGGTTCTAATTTTGGTGATGAAGGAAAAGGACTAATGACAGATTACATGTGTTCTATAAATGAAAACCCGGTTGTGATTCGATTCAATTCATCTGCTCAAGCAGGTCATACTGTAGTTACACCAGATAGTGAAAGACATGTATTTGGACATTTTGGAGCAGGAAGCTTACAAGGTATTCCAACTTTTTTAACCAGTTATTTTTCAGTCAATCCTTTATTATTTATAAAAGAATATGATGAACTTAATAAAATAGGAATTATTCCATATACAATGATAGATTCAAATTGCCCTGTAGTTATACCACAAGACATGATATTAAATCAGATATTAGAAAGACATAGAGGAAATAATAAACATGGAAGTTGCGGAATAGGGTATAATGAGTCAATTGTAAGAAATAGTATGGATAGATATAAAATAACCTGCGGTGATATTTTTAGCGGAAATTATAAAGATAAGCTGGAGCTTATAAGAAAAGAATATATAGATAAGAGGATTGAACAGTTAGACTTAAAGTCTTCCAATGATAATTTAATAAATATACTATTTGATGCAAATATAATAGAACATTTTATTTATGATGTTGATAATAATTTTAAATCAAAGATAGAGCTATCTAATATAGAAAGTATTTTAGAAAATTATCAAACTCCTATATTCGAAGGCGCACAAGGATTAATGCTATCGGAGGACTATAAATATTTTCCTTATGTGACCCATTCTAAAACAGGTTTAAGCAATGTGATAGATTTGTTAGAAAAAGCAAAGTCCTGTGAACTGGATATAGAAGTAATCTATGTAACAAGGAGCTATTTAACAAGACATGGGGCAGGACCATTGCCAAATGAAATAAAAGAGAAGCCATACAAGAATATTACAGATTTAACTAATATTCAAAATGAATTTCAAGGTGTTTTAAGATTCGCACCACTAGACATAGATTTATTATCAGAGAATATAGAAAATGATTATAATAAGATTCGCTTTAAGAGCAAAAATAAAAAAATCAATATAAATAAATCTATTGCAATAACATGCCTAGACCAGATAGATAATAATAAGGCTCAGTATTATAAAGATAATAATTTTCTGTTAAAGAATACTGATGAATTTATAGAGGACATTCTTAGCAAGATCAATCCTGATAATTGTTATTTAAGTTATGGAGTGTCTGGAGATACTATTGTAAAATATTGAAATAAGGTTTTAATATCATAATTTATTTAAAATAAATAGTGAAGTTGTTATAGATATCTAACTTTAAAACTAGATTTATGTGGTAACTTACCGAAATCATAAATATTTTGATTCCGAAAAGCTATGAAAATATCGCTGAAGGTTCTAAGCAG